>CACWYF010000018.1 GCA_902765035.1 uncultured Eubacteriales bacterium | reverse complement strand
GCCATGACGGAGTTGCAGCCGTGGGCGATGTTGGCGAAGGGACCGCCGTGGACAAATGCCGGCGTACCTTCGAGGGTCTGGACCAGGTTCGGCTTGATGGCATCCTTCAGAAGGGCAGCTGCCGCGCCGGTGGCCTTCAGATCGCCCACCGTTACCGGCTCGTTGTCGTAGGTGTAACCGACGATGGTCCGTGCCAGACGCTCCTTCAGGTCCGTGATGGAGGAAGAGAGGCAGAGGGTCGCCATGATCTCGGAAGCGACGGTGATGTCGTAGCCGTCCTCACGGGCCACGCCGTTCGTGCGGACGCCGAGACCGCCGACAATAGAGCGGAGCTGACGGTCGTTCATATCCACGGCACGCTTCCAGGTGACGCGCTTCGGATCGATGCGGAGGGAGTTGCTCTGGAAAATGTGATTGTCCAGCATGGCTGCGATCAGGTTGTTCGCAGCGCCGATGGCGTGGAAGTCACCGGTGAAGTGGAGGTTGATGTCCTCCATCGGGACTACCTGGGCATATCCGCCGCCTGCTGCTCCGCCCTTGATGCCGAATACAGGTCCGAGTGAAGGCTCTCTCAGCGCAACGATTGCATTCTTTCCGATCGCGCGGAGTCCGTCTGTAAGACCAACGGATGTAGTGGTTTTGCCCTCTCCTGCAGGAGTCGGTGTGATAGCTGTCACGAGGATCAGCTTGCCGTTCTTCTTATCTGCATTATCCTTAAGGAATGAGAAGTCGATCTTGGCCTTGTAGTTGCCGTACAGCTCGAGATACTTGTCATCGATGCCTGCGACCTTCGCTACGTCAGTGATCTTTTTCTTTTCACATTCCTGTGCGATTTCGATATCTGTCTTATATGCCATATCATTCCCTCCTGCGGTACATTCTTAGGCTGATAAATTGATTGTCATATCCGTGCAGACTTTATATTATCAGATGTTTACAATGGTTAAAAGAACGTATTGTGACCCTTTTTTGATGAATCATGTCTTCTTTTCAGTAATACGCTGAATTTCCGAACCGCATGAGGAAAAACCGCAATCCTGTTCGTCATTCTCAGATGCCGTTCAGGCATTCCGTACATTTTCCCCAGACACCATAATAAAAGTAACTCCGCTTCGGACAGAAATCTGAACGGAGCGGAGTTATTCTTATTTCGTCAGTATTACAGCCACTTCTTTTCCGTGATCACACAGTCATATCCGTGGATCTTGATCTTATCACCGATATGAAGCTCGTCCTTCTTTGCAAGGATATATCCGTTGTTTACATTCTTCACATATGAATATACCAGCTTGGATACACGGCCGATCTCTTCACCGTCGATATAGACCGGCTCTCCCGGCCCGCCATACTGCTTGGATGTGATATAGAAGTCCTCGCATTCATCACAGACTTCGAAGCCCACCATTTCTCTTGCAGGTCCGTTCTCTCTGACCTTTTCAAGAGCAGCCTTTCCGACGAAGTCCTTGTCCCAGTTGATGTTCTTCTCAAGTCCGACTTCGAACGGATTGGTGTGGCCGAGATCTCTCATGTAATAGAATCCCGCCTCGGTAGGAAGTGTCCATGCAAATACCTGGAACTCTGTAACTTCCTTCCCGCCCGCTGCCTTGACTGCTGCATCAATTGCGTCCTGTACCGCATCAGCATCATCAGCATTGCAGTATACCTCATATCCGAACTTCTCTCCTGTGAATCCGCCGCGGTTTACCAGCACCTCTGCTTCGCCGAGCTTATCCCACTTATGCATGAAGAACTTCAGATCATCAACGTTCCCTTCCAGAATGCTGTTCATGACATCCTTTGATTTCGGTCCCTGTACTGCGAACATGTGCCACTCATCAGTGATCTCGCTTGCATCCACGTCATAATCCTCCGAGTGGAAATAGAACCAGTCATCTGCCTGTGTTCCGTAAAGTGTGGACACCCAGTATTTATCTTCTTCGAGCCTCATGATAACAACGTCATCGATTATTTCGCCGTCATCATTGAGCATCGTGGTATATCTGTCCCTGCCGACAGCAAGGCTCGCTATATTGTTCGGGTACATGTAATCCAGGAATCTGCAGGCATCCGGTCCGGTAACCTCCATGATCTGATGGGTGAACAGATAGTATCCCACACACTCCCTGACTGCCATGTGCTCTGAACGTTTCCATTCGTCATGTGCAAAAATATTCTTATTCATCGCAGTCCTCCTTACATGAATTTGTCGATCTTCTTGCCGATTTTTATTCTCATCTTGCCCTTAGGCGAATCCTCTTCCCATACAGACCACATAGCATTGACCAGAGTCTTGACCATGCCGTTCCACATGTACAGATGCGCCTCACACAGGGACTGCGTTCCGGTGATCGCAAGATCGCCTCTGTTGATCACATAGATGACCTCATCCTTATTGAAGGCTTCGATCTCATATCCGCATACCAGTGACTGCAGCAGCATCTCGATAACTCCGCCGAGGACTCTGCCGTCTTCCCCGATGCTGTCAGGTACGCCGAGCCACTCTCGGCATGCCTTTATAGCATATCTCTCGCCGAACATCGCTTTGCCTGCCGCCTCAAGTACGCACCTCTTGATCCATTCAGCATTCTCTGCAGTTGTATACTCGAGCTTTACAGCGTTGTCGATTGCAGGCAGCAGATACAGGGATGCAGCTGTAGACAAATTGACCATCTGATTCGACGAATCCGTCTCGTTGTTGGTTCCGTTGACAAAACGGTAATTACACTCTTCCCTGAACATCATGGATTCGGATACACAGTCCTCTTCCTCGGTGTATTTCTTATAGTCATCGGAAACTGCCGGTCCGAACGACTCCCACAGTTCATGATCAGGTGCAGGGTATTTTTCTCTGTTCTCTGCGATGATCCTGCAGTGTCTGTCCCCGCAGCCCTTGGCTTCTACCATCATGTAGTCGAGCTTGTGGCCCTTGCGGTGTCTGCTTGCAGTCGCGTCTGCCTGTCCCTGAAGAGACATGGTCGTTGCACGGCAGAGCTCCGAACCGCAGATGTCCCAGTCACAGACATCGAGTTCTTTCTCGCATCTGTATGTTCCGAAGTCCTGGCATCTTCCGCACATCAGAAGAGCATCATCGCCCTTGTCTCCGATAAGTGCACCCGGATATGATCCGCACATGAAAGGATGGATGCCGAATCCGTCATCATTAGGATAGTTCATTCCTGTATAAAGCAGTCTTCCATATGCTTCCTTGCACATTTCGGATGCTCTTGTAGCATAATCAGGAATGATGATCCTGTATGCCTGAGCTACAGCAGCACTCAGGACAGATTCGAATCTGGATGCATAGTGGAGCGCATCCTGATAAGACATAAGCTTGTTCCATGGTGACTGTACTGCGTTATACTGCTTGAAACCGGCGCCGTCGCCGGAATTCTGAGGTATTCTTCCGTCTATTTTTTTGCCCATGTTTTCCACCTCTCTATTCTTCCTCTGGGAATGCGTCGATAGCAGCCTGATACTTAACGATATTATGTGTCGCGCCGCCGTCTACAACGATGGTCTCACCTGTGATCCCGTCTGCAACAGGGGTGCAGAATGTATAAGCCATCATTCCGACCTGATCTACAGGGAGCTGGCCGTCTACCTGCCATACCATCAGTTCCTCATAGAACTCATCCTGCTGTTCTTCAGTGATAAGCTCGCTCGCGAGATTTCCTGCGGCACCCGGGGTGACCATTCCGCCCGGTGCAATGCTGTTGATCATGATTCCGTATCTCTTGAGCTCCTTTGCAGCCTCTGTCACAAGTCCCATGACAGCAGCCTTGCTTGATGCATAGTGCGGATATCCTCCGAATACCGGATAAGGCATTATCGGGCTGTTTGAAGAGATCAGCACGATCTTGCCCGCGATGCCGTGTTCCTTCATATACTTGCTTACGTGCTTGACTCCGTAGAAAGCACCGTATACGTTGGTTTCGAATACCAGCTGGAGGTCTTCCTTAGGCAGATCATAGACTTTTGCATAATTCCAGATCGCAGCGCTGTTGACGAAAATATCCAGCGAGCCAAAAGTGTCAACTGTATATGCCACCAGCTTCTCAACGTCTGCTTCCTCTCTTACATCTGTGAAGCAGAACTTTACATCATCTCCGAAGCCCTGCTCAGCGAACAGCGGCATGGATGCCTCTTCTTCGATCCTGGAATTGGATGCGATAACTACCTTTGCTCCTCCCTGCAGGAGTCTGAGAGTGATATCAAATCCAAGTCCGGACGATCCTCCGGTTACAAGTGCTACCTTACCCTTTACCGAGAACATGTCGGCAAACGGGCGGGCGGATGCGATATAACCCTCAAGCATTGCTTTATCAGATTCTGTGAAAGCCATAATAGAGTCCCTCCTTTGACCTACTTCCTCTTTATAATAATGTTGACACTGATATATTACTTGAAGCTGCGGGCCTGCGATAATACAACAATCGGAGGTTTTTTGAGGCCTTCTGTCCACTTTATGTCGGTATCAGGGAGCCTGTTACAGCGAAGTTGATGGGGATTTAATATTTCGCGCTAAAATGCTCCCGCCGGCCCGTCTTTTTTGCTATTATTATTAACAAGAGTCCTACATTTTGACGGTACAGAACAAGGAGTGTTACCCATGAAGCTCAACGCAGATATCATATACAGGGAACTCACGCGTCACTATAACGCGGATATCTCCGGTCCGAGGAATGAATCCCTTACAATATCCCGTCCTGAATTCTACATGGAGAGTGAGTTCGTATTTCAGTCCGGACATCTCTACCTCGCAACGGTCGAACACCTTCCCCAGCGGCCGCGCATACAGGAAGACTGTGTTCTCGTCTGTATCGGCGAGAATTTTACTCTGAATCATTACAGAGATAATCTGTGCCTCATTACAATAAAAAGCAGGAGTGACTTCTTCAAGGTTTACCAGCTGCTGCAGAGCATTTACGACAAGTACGACAGCTGGGAGAATACTCTGCTGAATGATCTTATCTCATCTCCTGATGCAGAAAAGCTGTTGTCCGATTCATCAGAGATATTCGGGCGGCCGCTGTATCTGCTGGACAAGTCATTCAAAGTGGTCACAAGCACGGCTGTATTCCAGGAGTCGGCATGGGCAAGCACCGGGACCGGAACGCTTAACGCTGAATCCCTGTCAAAATTCCTGTCAGCATCAGACCTCAGAACCAATGAAAAAAGCGCATTAAAGGTCAACATCTATGGCAACAGGTCCCTCTGTGTCAATCTTTTCAGCAAGTATGACCAGTATATCGGTTGTCTGGTTGTTGCATATGAAAACGATGATTTCTCTGATGGGGACAGTGCACTTGCCGAGTTTCTTGCAAAGTGCCTTCAGACCGCCATGGAGCGAAACCCTTCCGTTCTTTATGATCCGGATTCCTCGATCCGTAAGGCGATGCAGAATCTGGTCGAAGAGCAGCCTCTTTCCTATTCGCAGAGACTGCTCATTAACAGCTCCAACAAAATGACTGTATACAGATGCGTGTATCTCCGGTTCAACAGAATGAACAACCAGCTTCCTCTTTCATACATCTGTGACATACTTGAGGATACCTTTGCTGATTCCCCGGCTTTCATACATGACAATGCTGTCCTTGCATTTATCAATACAGGCAGGCTCTGTTCTGCCGCCCAGGACCAGCCGTCAGAATACCTCCCTGTGCTGAATGAGAAGCTCCGTCATCTTGCTGAACAGATGGGAATGTACGCGGGCATATCCAATGAGTTTTCAGATATCTTCAGCATCCGCGTCTACTATCTCCAGGCAAGATCCGCTTCAGAAAACGGCACTTTGCTGGCGCCTCAGGGAACTCTTTTCTATTTTGAGAGCTACGCTCTCACGGAAATGGTCATCAACTCTCTTGGCGGCCTTCCGCCTGAAGCGTACTACCCGGCCGGTTTTGCCTCACTTCTTGAACACGACAAGGACGGCGGCATCTCATACCTTCAGACACTTACAGCCTTTCTGGAGGAGAACATGTCATATACCGCTACAGCAAAACGCCTTTATATTCACCGGTCAACACTCATAGACCGTATATCAAGGATCGAGCGGGAACTCGGAATAGATCTGCGGGATTCGGACAGAAGACTTCAGCTTGAGATCCTTCTCAAAGCGATGAGCATTGAGGAACTCATGAGACTGAACTGAAATAAACACACAGAAAAAGGGCCCGCACCGGCTTATATCAAAGCCCGGATGCGAAGCCCTCTTTTTATTATGCTATATTATCTTGAGCATGCCTTCAGATCTGCATCGATCTCATCTGCATGAACAGCTACCTCAGCTGATTCAGGATAGCTCAGCAGCTTGCGGTATGTCAGTGCGCCTACCAGCTTCATTCTTGGATCTGACGTTGAGCCAGGTGCCCACTTTTCCATAACAGCCTTGCCCTCAGGTGATCTCATGATGTCCTTGATCTTGGAATCTAATGAAAGTGCCATAATAATCCTCCTTTTTTATCCGGAATATCTGTTTCCGATCCATTCCATCTGAATCTGATATTATGTTAAAGCATCTCCGCCCCGATAGAAATCCGACAATCATAGGATAATGCGGCCTGTAAACCAACATAATTACGTCTTTTGCCCTCAGCAACACAACAATGACATATTTCACGATTAATATATTTGGTGTACAATTATGTGGATATTATCCGGACTGAACAGACTGATGAAGTTTTAAAGTCAGTTTAAGGAATTTGACGGAGAATACAGCTGCAGGAAACTCTTTGCAGATTTGCGATGAGACTGTACTGCCGCAGATTCTGAAAAAGGTAAATGAAAGGAGGCTGCGGCCAGAGATCGCCGGCCGCACAGAGGATATATATTATGGATGAAAAAGACAGAACAATAGTAACTTTCGGAGGAGATCCGGAACCTGAAAAGATATCGCAGAACAGCGGTTTTGCTTCCGGGCAGGACGAGCTCCGCGTTGATGTGGAGATTCCGCAGGAAGTAAAGCCTGAGGTCAGGCCTTACAAAGACACAGGCGCAGGCGCAGATACAGGTGATTATCTTGCTGAAAAAATCGAGGCAGAGTACGGCTCGTCCGGCGATGTATCTCATGGTACAGTGCCTCATGAAGCAGCTGCTCCACAGGCAGACTACAGCGTAAGCAAGCATGCTGCAGTCAAGACCAGCAGACAAAATAAGTCTGCCCGCGATCCGAGATATGTCACCAAGGGCGCCCTTGCAGTATGCATGGTACTGACAATGCTTGTCAGTTCGGTTCTTGGCGGTCTGATAGGCGGAGCTCTCAGCAGCGGAAAAACAGGTATCGTTTCCTCACCTGCGACCGACGGCGGATCATCGTCCAAGTCCATCAGTGAAGCTACCGGAAGCGACCTCACCATCTCCGAGATCGTTGACATGAATGCGGACTCTGTAGTTGAGATCCTTGTTTCCGGAAACGCTCAGGGCTACTTCGGACAGATGCAGCCGGTCGAAGGTGCCGGTTCAGGCGTCATCTACAGCAAAGATGGATATATAGTGACGAACTACCATGTAATACAGGGCGCCAATAAAGTGCAGGTAACACTTCACAACGGCGAGACTTACCCGGCTTCTATCGTGGGCGGCAACAATGACATGGATATCGCTGTCATCAAGATCAACGCCAATGACCTTAAGCCTGCAAAGGTGGGCGACAGCAGCACAGTTGAGGTCGGTGATACCGCGGTTGCTATCGGTAACCCGCTCGGCCAGCTCGGCGGTACAGCTACGACAGGAATCATCAGTGCGCTTGACAGAAACCTTACTATCGAAGGACGTACTCTTTCTCTGATGCAGACTGACGCAGCGATCAACGGCGGAAACTCCGGCGGCGGACTCTTCAACAGCAAGGGCGAACTGATCGGTATCGTAGATGCCAAGAGTTCCGGTGTAGGCATCGAGGGACTTGCATTTGCACTCCCTATCAACTCAGTAGTCGACGATATTGATGACATTATAGAGAATGGTAATGTATCGACAAGACCTGTAGTCGGTGTCACGATTGCAGATGTGTCCGAGGACACCGCACGTTACTACCAGCTTGAGTCAGCAGGCGTATACATCACACAGGTAACGGGCGAGAACGCGAAGAAGGCCGGCTTCCAGTCAGAGGACCGCATTGTTTCCCTTGACGGTGAAGAGATCTCTTCATCACAGCAGTTCGTAGCCGCAGTCAGGAAGCACAAAGCCGGTGACGTCGTAACGATCGTAGTCAGCAGAAGCGGCCAGGAGATCGAGATCAAGACCGAGCTTGAAGAATACACAGAGTCCAATCTCTAATATAAAAGAATTGGCAAGATGTTTTACCGAAACACCTTGCCAATTATTCTTTATTTACATATTTCTACAAAATTTCACAGCACACGGATGCATCCGGTACCGCACTATCACAGGATCAAAGAGGCAGGATGATTATTCCGTATCTCCCATAGCCTTCATCTTCTTGCCGAGCTCAAAGACGAATTCCTTGAGTGCCTTAACGTGTGCGTCCGCCTCGAATCTCGCCTCTTCGGCTCTGCCGTTGTTGATGGCTTCCATGATTCTTGTGTGCTGCTCTGCAGTGGATTCATACAGTGAATAGTCGTTGTAGTACAGGTATCTGAATCTGAGCGAAAGCTCCTGAACATACTTGACCAGCTCGCTGAGTGTCTCATTGCCGCTGCATACGACGATGAAGTTGTGGAACTTCTCATCAAGCTCGATGATAGTCTCCTTGTTGCCTGCTCTGAGCGCTTCATCATACTCAGCTGCTATCTGACGCAGCTCAGCCTTTTCCTCATCAGTGATCCTCTCGGCTGCGAGCTTGGCTGCAAATCCCTCCATGTCCTCTCTTACCTCGAAGACATCGAGCATATCCTTGATCGAGATGTTGGCAACATAAGCGCCTCTTCTCGGCTCGACCTTGACCAGTCCGTCATCAGCCAGCCTCTTGATCGCCTCTCTGATAGGCGTTCTGCTGACATTCATCTTTTCGGACAGGTCGATCTCCATCAGCCTTGTCTGTGATACTATCTCACCGGTAAGGATCTTGTGCTTGAGCTCAAGGTATACCAGGTCTTTAAGCGGTTTCTGTACTTTCAGTTGGATCTCCATCATAGATTCATCTCCTTAGGTGTTAGCGGGGGCCTCCACGAAATATCTGCGAATTGTATCCGTCATCCTCGGATAACAGATGTGTAGTTCTACTCTCCTGTAACTGTCAGCCAGGTCCTCCAGCGGGGTTCGCTTCCGCAGAGTTCCTGCATGCGGGCAAAACCCTTTTCCGCCTTGCTGCGGTCTGCGTAATATGCGATCATAGTCGGTCCGCTGCCGCTCATCATTACGTTGTCCGCATCAAGCTGTTCCTGCATGACAGCCTTGAGTCCTGCCGCCTCCGGATAATCCCTGAGAGTGTAGCTCTCAAGATCATTGACGAAGAGCGGATACTCATCTTTCTCTCTGCCCTGTGACTCGATGATAGCATCGATTGCCTCATAGGCAGCTCTGGTTGAAACAGAGATTCCCGGGTTGGCCATCACGGTATAGTACAGCCGAGGCTCAGCCGGTTCCACGATGTCGCCGATCCCGCCGATCCATGCGGCGGTGCTCGCCTCCTCCAGTCCTCTCAGACCGGCGAGCGTCCCGTCATTGCGCCTTGCATTCATCATCAGAGAGAACGGGACATCGGCGCCTACGCCGGCACCGGCCTCCATCAGTTCCCTGAGACTCATCGGGCTGCCCAGAAGAGCATTCATCCCGAGCATGCACGCAGCTGCATTACCGCTGCCACCTGCTATCCCCGCAGCCACCGGCAGCTTCTTTTCGATATCCACCACCAGCGCAGGAATACTGTCACATACTCCGCAGCAGCCCTCAGCGGCTGTGCCGGTGCCGGATCCGTCCCGGCCGCTGCCGCAGGCATCGAGCACGGCGGCTATGCCTCTGAGCGCCAGATTGCTCATGTCCATCGGGATTGTTTCGACATCCGTACATAAATATACATCAATGCCGCCGATAGTGCAATGAGGCAAATTGTATTTTGTTCCATTTTCAGGACATTTTGTTATTTTAATCACATCACAGAGGCCGATTCCCTGCATCAGCGACCGGATATCATGGTATCCGTCCGGCCTCTTTCCCGTCACAACGAGGGACAGGTTGATCTTAGCGTATGCGTTGAGTGTTATCTGTTCCATATTGCGTTTATAAATAACGGGGAGCTTCACGCCCCCCGCTTCTGACCTTACGATCTGCGCAGCGCTTTATGCCGCGCTTCATGCATTATTTTCTTTTCTTCTTCTTTGCTGCTTCTCTGGCTGCCTTTTCAGCCTTCTCAGCTCTTGCCTCTTCCCTGCGCATTGCGATCAGAGCATTCATCGACCTGTCAGCCTTGCTGATCGGAGCAGGTGCGTGAACATGATATACATTGTTCAGGTACTGAGCGCAGTTCTCGATCTTCTTCTCAGCAGGAGTTTCATCCTTCTTCTTCTTGCGGGCCTTTTTCTTAGCTTCCTTCTCTTCCTTCTTAGCCTGCTCAGCCTTGACCTCTTCAACGGACTTGCCTGTCCTCCTGGCCTCTCTGTAAGGATTGAAAGCTTCCTTAGGCTCTTCCTTCTTATCCTGGGATTCTTCTTCCTTCTGCTTGTTCTGGCGCATAGTCAGGAACATGATACCGCCGAACATGATGAACATCATAGCCATGTTGACCATGTTGTTTACTCTCTGGTTGTATGTTCTGAAGGTAACAGTCTGTGCCTGTGCAAGCTCATTGCCTTCGTTGTCCACAAGACCTGCATCAATGGTCAGTTTATACTCGCAGTTATTCTTGGCGACGAAGCCCTCATCAATGTCTGCAACTACGAGCACCAGCCCGTCATTTTTATCACTGAAGAGAACCTTAACAGGTACCTTCTCGCCCTCTTCATCAACGATGCTGAACTTCGACTCATCGATCTTCTTGGCTTCATCAGAGTTGATAGGATTGCTGAATGTCAGCTTGACGCCCAGGTTCTCCATAGGTTCTCCATCGATGTGTTCTTCTGTCCGTCCTCAGGATAGGACTCTACCAGTGTAAGTCCGTCGGCTGCAAAACTGAAGACCGACCCTGCCATTACCATAACTGCCGCGAGCAGCGCTATCAGTGTGCTCCTCTTCATCAACTGTTTCCTCCGTTACTGTTATTGCTTATCCCGCTTTGCGCGGAAGAATTCCTTAAGCTGCCGGCTGCATTCCTCTCCGAGAACGCCCGCCGTTATATCTATCCGGTGATTGAGGCTGTCGTTGGCCGCAATGCTGACCACCGAGCCGCATGCTCCCGCCTTGGGATCCATGGCTCCGATAACGAGTCTCGATACTCTCGCGAGCACCATCGCCCCGGCGCACATGCTGCACGGTTCGAGCGTCACATATACGGTGCATCCTGTCAGCCATTTTGCCCCGAGCTTCTCCTCGGCGGCCGCCAGAGCCAGCATCTCGGCGTGTGCCGATGAGCTCTTCATGGTCTCCACCAGATTGTGTGCCCTGCTGATGATCTCCCCGTCCCTGACTACGAGCGCGCCAACCGGCACCTCTCCTGCGAGGGCCGCCTGCTCAGCTTCGAGCAGTGCTTCACGCATGAATAATTCATCGTCTGAACGTACTGACTCATCAAAAACCATAGCCGTAGTATTGTATCACACCGCAATCTCGATTATCAATAAAAACAAGCAAAAAGTCCCCGTCTGCGGGGACTTCTGTTCCTTAATATATGGGCACCCGGCGCACACCCGGCACCGGTAGTGTCCTCAGCACCCTCGCCCTACAACAGAAAGTGCTGCAGCTTTAATGCATCCGCCTCTTCTACAGCAGGAAGTGCTGCACGATCAGCATCACCGGGTTGATATCATACAGGGTCCCGGCTATGTACGTCTGATGCATCGCATCCAGTATCTGAGGCACTTTGTCCGGTGCGAACAGAGTTGCTGCAGGTATCAGAGCAGCGCAGGCGACGAACGAAAGGATCACACCTCTCACGACTCCGAACGCCATTCCGACGATCCGGTCGGACAGTCTCAGCAGCACGGAGTTCTTGCGCCCGGTTTTATATATGAAGCGGATCACAGTCATTATCAGCCATACTGCCAGCAGTATCACTATCACAGACAGTATGCTTAAGCAGATGTCGGTCATCCTCGACGCGGCGGCATTTGCTGTTTTGTCCGCAAGATCGCTGACTACCCCGCTCAGGGTCTTAGGCATAGCCTCGGTATACGGATCCGACCGAGGGGTGTTTCCGACAAAATTATTGATTATCTGCGTCGAAGCGGAATCTCCCGGTTCCGGCGCGTCTGCACCTCCCAGTATATGCTCCCTTATCATAAGGTACATATGATTGTGGATCTTTTCCTGCACAGGAGAGACGGAAAGATAGCCGGCCACTTTGCCCGAGTACATAAAACTGAGCCCGAACCCTGCAGCGAGTCCGAGAAGTCTCAGCACCGTATCCCCTATGCCCCTGGCCGCGCCGCGTATTACAGCGACCAGGAGGATCAGCCCGACAGCTCCGTCGAGCATCCACCATTCAATATTCATGGCTACAGTATACCCCATCGGCAATTACATGTCACGCAGACAGTAGCCGCAGTCATTCTTCTAATTGATACACCTCTAACTAACACCGGATTTATTGACGCGTTTTTTCTGCGGTGCTATTATAAAAGTGTATCAGGTTCCATTCCTGATTTAATTGCATTTTCTATAGAAATATAGAACAAATAGTAAGGAGAAAAAAGGAGATTAAGGCAATGATTGACCCAAAAGAACTGAAGTACTCAAGAGACGATGAATGGCTCCGTTATGATGGGGATGATGCTTATGTAGGCATTACAGATTACGCTCAGAGCGAGCTCGGAGACCTCGTATTCGTTAACCTTCCTGAGGTAGGCGATGAGGTCGTAGCAGGCGAGCCTTTTGGTGACGTTGAGTCTGTTAAAGCTGTAGCTGATGTTTACTCCCCGATTTCCGGAGAAGTTCTCGAAGTTAACGAGGACATCCTCGATGACGCTTCGCTCATCAACAGCGATCCTTATGGCGCATGGTTCATCAAGGTTGGAAACATTTCCGATACAGTTGAGCTGATCAGCGCTGACGAATACGATGAGTACAGAGGATAATAACCCCTCAGACAGCAGCATTCGACGATTTTAATACGTTGAGCCGCGACGCTTCCGGTCGTTTCGGCCGTAACGCTGCAGCGGCTCTTTTGCATTTGTAAGGAGGAAGACAAAATTGGGCACTTTTATTCCTAACACCAAGGAAGAGCAGCTTAAGATGCTCAACGAGATCGGATACAAGGATTTCGACGACCTCTTTAAAGTCATTCCTGCAGAAGCCAAGGTAAAAGGCGAGCTCAACCTGCCTGAGGGCAAGTCCGAGATCGAAGTTGACCGCGCTATTGAAGGACTGGCAGACAAGAACGTCATTTTCCGTTCGATCTTCCGCGGCGCAGGTGCGTACAACCACTATGTACCATCAGCAGTCGACGCAATTGCCAACAAGGAAGAATTCCTTACGGCTTACACACCGTACCAGGCTGAGATCAGCCAGGGTATCCTCCAGTCGATCTTCGAGTATCAGACAATGATAGCTGAGATCATGGGCATGGACATTGCTAACGCTTCACTGTATGACGGAGCTTCCGCAGCAGCAGAGGCATGCTGGATGTGCAAAGACAGAAAGCACAGCACCATCTATGTATCCGGAGCGATCGACGAGAGAATTCTCACAGTAATCAACACTTATTCCTTCGGAAGAGGCAGCAAGGTAGTCGTTATTCCTGCAAAGGACGGAGTTACCGACAAGGACGCACTCAAGGCTGCACTCGCTGAGGACCCTGCAGCAGCATGCTTCCTGATGCAGTATCCTAACTTCTACGGCATCGTTGAGGATGCAGAGGAACTCTGCCAGATCACTCACGATGCAGGCGCAAAGTTCATCATGTATGCTCATCCGCTTTCACTGGGCGTTCTCAAGAACCCTGGCGAGATCGGCGCTGACATCGCAGTAGGTGAAGGACAGCCTCTCGGCCTCGGCCTTGAATTCGGCGGACCTTACCTCGGACTTCTTGCTACTAAGCAGGAGAACATGCGCCAGATCCCTGGAAGACTTATCGGTGAGACCGTAGATACCAGAGGAGACAGAGGATTTGTCCTCACCATCCAGGCCAGAGAGCAGCACATCCGCCGCGAGAAGGCAAGCTCCAACGTTTGCTCCAACGAGGCATGGTGCGCACTCCGTGCAGGCATCTATCTGTCGACCATCGGCCCTAAGGGCTTCGAGCAGGTCGCAACACTCTGCTCATCCAAGGCTCACTACATGGCAGCTGAGCTCGAAAAGATCGGCATGAAGCGCTGCTTCGAAGGCGAGTTCTGGAACGAGTTCACAACTACATGCCCGGACGCAGACAAGCTGCTCGCAGCTCTCGAAGAGAAGGGCATCCTCGGCGGACTCAAGGTCTGCTGCGGCTGCTGCGACAATGACTGCGACACAGACTGCATCCTGTGGTGCTGCACAGAGCTCAACACGAAAGAAGATATCGATGAAGTCATAGCTATCGCAAAGGAGGTGTTCTAAGATGAAGTTAATATTCGAGAAGAGCATTCCTGGTAGAGGACAAGATATCTTCCCTGCATGCGATGTTCCTGTAGCACTCCCTGCAGAGGACAAGCTCCGCAAGGCTGAAGTACATCTCCCTGAGATCTCGGAGAACGAGATGGGCAGACACTACACAGCACTTGCCAAGAGAGCTCACGGAGTCAACGACGGATTCTATCCTCTCGGCTCCTGCACAATGAAGCACAACCCTAGAATCAACGAGAAGATGGCAAACCTCCCTGGTTTTGCAAAACTCCATCCTCTCCAGCCTGCACATACAGTAGAGGGCGCCAACGCACTGATCGCTGACCTCGAGAAGATGCTTTGCGAGATCACAGGCATGGACGGCGTTACATTCCAGCCTGCTGCCGGTGCTCACGGCGAGTTCACAGGACTCCTTCTGATCAAGGCTTATCACACCGACAGAGGTGATACAGAGAGAAGCGAGATCCTCGTACCTGATGCTGCACACGGCACCAACCCTGCTTCTGCAACAATGGCAGGCTACAAGACAGTAGTTATCAAGTCGAACGAGAATGGTACTGTTGACCTTGACGACCTCAAGGCTCACCTCGGACCTAAGACCGCCGGCCTGATGCTGACTAACCCTAACACAGTAGGTCTCTTTGACCCTAACATCATGGAGATCACAAGACTCGTCCACGAAGCAGGCGGACTCTGCTACTATGACGGAGCCAACCTGAACGCTGTAATCGGTATCGTACGTCCTGCAGACATCGGATTCGACGTAATCCACATGAACCTGCACAAGACATTCTCGACACCTCACGGCGGCGGCGGTCCTGGCAGCGGCCCATGCGCATACAAGGATTTCCTTGCACCGTTCGCACCTGGCCTCGTATGCAGGGACGGCGAGTATGCAAGAGCTGAGAAGTCCATCGGAAACATGACCGGCTTCTACGGCAACTTCCTCGTAATGGTCAAGGCATATGCATACCTCCTGACCATCGGCAAGGATGTTCACACAATTGCAGAGAATGCTGTACTGAACGCTAACTACATGCAGGAGAAGCTCAAGGATCTCTATCCGATCGCATTCGATACCACATGCATGCATGAGTTCGTAATCGGCCTCGATCCGATCTACAGAAAGACTCACGTTTCTGCTCTGGACGTTGCGAAAGCACTCCTCGATTACGGCATCCATCCGCCTACAATCTACTTCCCTCTGATCGTACACGAGGCTCTCATGATCGAGCCTACCGAGACAGAGACGAAGGAGACTCTGGACGAAGCCATCGAGGCATTCCGCGAGATCTACGACAGGATCTTCAATGCGCCTGAGAGCGTACAGATGGCACCTCAGACCACACCGGTACTGAGACTTGATGACACCAAGGCTGCAAGAGAACCGCATCTGAGATACGAGTTCTAGGCACCGCGGCAGATCCACAATTCAGAAAGAAGGGGCGATATGATTTCATGTCGCCCCTTATCTGTTGTCACAGCTGACTAAACCATTCGAAGGTTGCAGTTATCTGTGATGAATGCTATATTAGGCAAATACGATATCACTTAAGAGAACACTTTGATCAATTATGAAACTAACAGTAATCAGAACCGACTGCACCAATCCGTACGACAATCTCGCAGCTGAGGAGTATCTCACCTTCCACGCGGAAGAAGACGAGATGATACTCTTCCTGTGGCAGAACGCGCACACAGTCGTCATCGGAAAGAACCAGAATCCGTGGCGCGAGTGCAATGTCGAGCAGATCAAGGCCGACGGCGTATACCTCGCAAGACGCATGTCCGGCGGCGGTGCCGTCTACCACGACATGGGCAACCTGAATTTTACATTCATAGCCCGCGACGACCTCTACGACATCAGCAGGCAGACCGACGTCATTCTTCTCGCCTGCAGGCTTATGGGCATCAGCGCCGAGAAGACCGGCCGCAATGACCTTACAGCCGACGGGAAGAAGTTCTCAGGCCACGCCTACTACTCCTCGCACGGCTTTAACTATCATCACGGGACTATCATGATGAACGTTTCCGGCGATGATCTGCCGAGATATCTCAACGTCTCCGAGTCCAAGCTGCAGTCCAAGGGCGTCGCATCCGTGAAGTCCCGCGTGACCAACCTGATGGATCAGATCCCTGAGGACCGCCTTAAGAAGATATGCGGTCCGGCGGGCAAAACGTCTGAGAAGACCCGTACGAAGAAGGCTGTCCGCGAAATGCAGGATGCACTCGTAAGGGCTGCCGAAAGAGAGTACGGCTGCAGCGCCGTTCAGGCAGAGCTGCCGGAGATCCCTCAGGAACTTAAGGATAAATACGCGTCCGAAGAGTGGCGTCTCGGCACCAGGATCCCGTTCAGCAAGGTGATAGAACACCGTTTTGACTGGGGCGGAGTCGAGATCCAGCTCGATATGCGCGGAGAGTACATAGACTCATGCCGCCTCTACTCGGACTCTCTTGAGACAGACCTCTTCCCTCAGATCGAAGAGCTGCTTCCGGGCTGCAAGTACGACGCATCCGAGATACTCGGCCTGAGGCTCCCTCAGGGCGCATCCGCAGCCGGCTATGAGATACTCGAGCTCATTGCATCTTCTGTGGAATGACCGCTGTCTGACCTGTGCATCATCCTGCGCAGCACCCCACAGAGCTGCAAATAGTTTCTTTGTTAATACAATAACAAAATACACCCTGTTCACTATTGACACGGGGCGTGTTTAATTGAGAAAATAGATACGTTAAGGGCAAGAGATTCATATATGATAACCAAAGGATCTGCATGCTCCGGTCTTGCAGGAGAGCGGGTCCGTATATCAGCTTATTAACCAAGAAAGGAAGAACTATAATGAGTGATTTCCAGTATGATCTCCTTATCATCGGAGCAGGTCCGGGAGGATATGAAGCAGCATTCTATGCACAGGAACTTGGTATGAAAGTTGCTGTTGTTGAGAAGGACAAAGTCGGCGGCACATGCCTGAACAGAGGCTGCATCCCTACCAAGGCTCTGATGCATTCATCCGATGTTTACCGCGATACAGCTCACGGTGCTGAGGTAGGTGTTGAAGTAGAAGGACTCCATGCCAACCGCAAGAGAATCGGAGAGAGAAAAGACGAAGTACTCGATACCCTCAGAGGCGGTATCTCCGGACTTCTCAAGAAGAAAAAGATCGACGTTCTCGAAGGAACCGCTACGATCAGCGGTGAGAACACAGTCGTTATCACCAATTCTGTAGGCGGCACCGCTGTCGTCACAGCAGACAAGATAATGGTAGCTACAGGCTCAATGCCATTCATGCCGCCGATCCCTGGATCAGACCTTCCGGGCGTTATCGACAGCACAGAGCTCCTCGACATGGGCGCAGAGGAGATCCCTGAATTCGTCATCATCGGCGGAGGCGTTATCGGAATCGAGTTCGCAACCATCTATGCTGACCTCGGCGATCACGTAACAGTCATCGAGGGAATGGACAGACTCCTCCCTGTTATCGACAAGGAAATCGGCCGCAGCATCAAGATGACCCTCGAAAAGAAGGGCGTTGATGTTCATGTCAGCTCACCTGTTCAGAAGATCGAGCAGAAGGCGGCGGCCCGCGGCATCGCGAATCTCCGCAGCCCGGCAAAGAAGCAGCCATGCCAGCAGACTGTCCGCTGTTTACGCCTGTTGTGAGATGCAGCCTTTCCCCGCCCGCTGCTTTCAGTCAGATGCAGGTGCTTTCATAAGTCCACGTCTCTTTCCCGCGGCAAAGCGGCGTCAGCAGAGCCGGACGCTGCCAGGAGAGTCTTTCCGCT
>CACWYF010000017.1 GCA_902765035.1 uncultured Eubacteriales bacterium | reverse complement strand
GTCTGCGTATGCAGGGCGCACTGATTTGCAGAAATCTTACTACCGAAGTAGTATAACATATCATGAGAGAGGGTGGGCAAATTTTGTTCTGAATTATGTTTGGAAGTTGTTGACATACCGGTTCTGTTTTGTTATTATAATCAAGCGCGATTGAAAAGGAGCGCATTTGTGGCGGCGTAGCTTAGTTGGCTAGAGCGTCCGGTTCATACCCGGAAGGTCACTGGTTCAAGTCCAGTCGCCGCTACCAAGATGGACGCATAGCTCAGCTGGGAGAGCACCTGCCTTACAAGCAGGGGGTCATAGGTTCGAGCCCTATTGCGTCCACCATTCGCGGCCGGGTAGTTCAGCTGGTTAGAATGCCAGCCTGTCACGCTGGAGGTCGACGGTTCGAGCCCGTTCCCGGTCGCCACCTTTTGAAAATAGTATGGTGGGTGTCGTCAAGTGGTTAAGACCCTGGGTTGTGGCTCCAGTATTCGTGGGTTCGAATCCCACCATCCACCCCAAAGTTTTCTTTGATACACAGCACGGAATGTGCTACAATAACACTGCTGATGGGGTATAGCCAAGCGGTAAGGCAACGGATTCTGATTCCGTCATTCGCAGGTTCGAATCCTGCTACCCTAGCCAAGACAACTGCAATGCCGGACCAATTGTCCGGCATTGTGGCGACATAGCCAAGTGGTAAGGCACGAGTCTGCAAAACTCTGATCCCCGGTTCAAATCCGGGTGTCGCCTCCAGATTTAACCTCGCATGATTGCGGGGTTTTTCTTTTGCATTGAGAATAGTATATGCTATAATCTGTATCACTGAATTTCAGAAGGAAATACATATTCCGGTGGAGGGAAACGGACGATGAAAAGAAAAACTCTGGCTAAGCTGCTCATACTGGTGCTCGGTATGACATCTCTTACGCTTTTTACTGGCTGCAGGAGCGGCGTGAACGGAGAAGTGTATGTCTACAGCTACGGTGATTATTTTGACCCTATGGTGGCTGAAGACTTCGAGGCTGAGACGGGAATACGTGTCATAATTGACACCTATGATACAGCTGAAGAGATGTACACGGTACTTGAGAATAATGCGACCACATATGACTGCATTTGTACGTCTGACTATATGATCGAGAAGATGATACAGAATGATATGGTGGCTGAACTCGATTACAGCACCATGCCGGAGACAAAGAATATCGGTCAGGTATATCTTGATAAAACCGATGTGTTTGATCCGGGACACTCTCATTCAGTGCCTTATCAGGCCGGTATTGCCGGGATCCTTTATAATACCAAGATGGTAGGGGACACAGAGATCGATTCATGGGAAGATCTGTGGGACGAGAAGTTTACTGATCAGATGGTCATGCCTGACAGCGTCAGGGATGCATTTATGATCGCTCTTAAGAAAGACGGGCATTCTCTAAACAGCACTGATGAAAACGAGATCAGTGCCGCAGCAGACGCTCTTAAGGCGCAGAAGCCTCTTGTATATAAGTATGCCAATGACTCCGCGAGAGACCTGCTGGCCAACGGCTCAGCGGCTGTAGGAGTAGTCTGGAACGGAGAATACCAGTACACCAAGGACCTGAACGAAGATGTGGAGTTTGTCGTTCCTAAGGAAGGAACTGAGTTTTTCATCGACTCCTGGGTAATTCCGAAGGAAGCAGTCAACCGGGAAAATGCCGAGGCATGGATCAACTATCTGTGCAAAGCTGAAGTAGCAGCCAAGAATTTTGACTACCTCTACTACACGACACCTAACGAGGCAGCTCTGGATGTTATCGAAGACGAGGAAGCGCTCGCGAATGAAGCGATATTCCCGACTGAAGAAACCATTTCGAAATGTGAGTCACTGAGAATGCTAGACCAGGATGTTACGGACCTTTACAGTAAATACTGGAAGCAGGTCAAGGCAGACTGATCCGGTCCGGCATTCACAAACGGGGAAAAGGTAAATGAAACTGGGTGAAAGATTTGATACACCGGAAAAAAGAAAGCACCTCCTGTACAGGATCGCGCTTGTCATAGGCGGCAATTTTCTCTTTGCAGTAGGCGTCAACAGGATCATTTCTCCGATGAATCTGTACAGCAGCGGATTTACAGGCATATCCATGCTGCTCAGACTCTTTGTCGTGAAATTCCTGCATTTCCCGCAGATCCCGGGCGTGGATTACCTCGGAATCATTTATTTTATTATCAATATACCGCTCTTTATACTTGCGTATAAGGTCCTTGGCAGGGAGTTCTGCATCACATCAGTGATCTCGATCGGCATAGCTGCGCTGGCGATGGCACTTGTGCCTGTGGCAAAGGAGCCTTTATTTGACGACTATCTTACAGCTTGTCTGGTCGGCGGAATCGTGTCCGGAACCGGTGCGGGCATCGTTCTCAAAGGCGGCACTTCCGGAGGAGGTCAGGACATCATCGGAGTGGCACTGTCCAAAACGCATCCGAACTTCAGCGTAGGAAAAATATCTATCGCGATAAATGCCGTCATATACGGTATATGCTTCCTGCTGTTCGACATCCAGACAGTCGTGTATTCGATGATATACGCTGTAGTCAACGCTCTTGCGCTGGACTACCAGCATACGCAGAATATCAACGTTCAGGTCATGATTTTCACCAAGAAGGAAGGTATTACCGACAAGGTCATCCACGAGCTCAGAAGAGGACTTACGTACTGGCGGGGCAACGGCGGATACACCGATGAGGATACCTATGTTCTGACGACAATGGTGACCAAGTACGAGCTTCCGAGACTTATCGAGATAGTCAGGAGTGTTGACCCGAATGCTTTCGTGATGTCGAACGAGGGGACAAAGATATACGGAAACTTCCAGAAGCGTTTTACGGAATAGAAAGGACTCCTCAGACCTGAGAGATCAGGGGTCAGGAGATCAATACAGACAAAACAAAATGCGGCAGTGTCAATGCCGCATTTTTGTGTTGATTCCTGTCGTGATGATGCCTATCTGAGGGTCTTCTTTCTGAATGATCGGTCCTTCTTAGCTGCCTTTTCATCAGAAGCATCAGCATGTTTTTCTTCTGGGCTTGCCACATCCGGCGGTTCGATAGCATCTGTTATTGAAACCTTTCCGAGCGCGTTGAAGTACTTGTCATAATTTCTCTGATAACTGGCCATATAATCTGCATCATTGGAGTGGTGCAGATCATGAACGTATGAGTGTTCATTACCGAAGATATCCTTATTGGACCCTTCAAGGATGTATACTGCGATATCGCTGCACTTATCTGAGATATGCTCGATATTGGTAAGAATTGCCTGATAGTAGATGCCGTTGACAGCATCGCACAGATGGTTGACCATCCTGTAAACATGTCTTGCATTCATGTCCTCAATGAGATCGTCGATGACCTCTTCAAGAGGCTCCACCTGAGCTGCAAGCTGATAATTCTTTGTGCGGTATGCTGTGGTTGTCATATTCAGTATTTCATAGATCGCATCGAAAGCTATCCTGAGCTCTGCCATGGCATTGGCTGAGAACTGTTTGCCTGTGTCGCGCATTGCGGCTGCTTCTTCAGTAATGTTGACTGCCAGATCCCCGATTCTTTCATAGCATATCAGAGCCTTGAGAAGTGCATTCTGCTGACGGGTGTCTCTGTCGTTGCTGACATGTGGCGATATGGATACGATGTATTTGTTTGCAGCGTCCGTCATGCTGTCGAGCAGACGCTCTCTCTCCTGTATCCTCTGGTCTCTCTTAGGGTCAAAGTCGTAGATCTGATGCACACATGCATCAAAGTTGTGTGCAGCGATCTCGCTCATCTCAAGAACGACTCTTTCGACCTGGGCAAGAGCGATAGCAGGTGAGGCGACAAGACGCTCATCAAGAGCATCCAGTGCTGCGATCGCACTCCTGTCTTCGGCTTCAACTGGCTCATCCTTTATTATTGTCAGTGCAATGTTTTCGAACACTCTGGTAAGCGGAAGAAGCACAATCGCCGGAATCAGTCTGAACAAACCGTGTATATTGGCGACTCCGCCGGAGTTGAGCGGCATTGTCCATATGCTGTCGCTTATAAGTCCTGAAGTTCTTCCGATAAATACGAGAAGTATTACCAGAACAGCAGCAAAAATGTTGTAGATCACATGCACCATCGCTGTTCGTCTCTGATTGGGTTTTGCGCCGATACGGCTTACGAGATATGTGGTGAGACAGTCACCAATGTTTACACCGATGATAACAGCAAATACTGAATTGAAAGTAACACCTATGGAACTTGCTATCGACTGTATGATACCGATTACAGCAGATGAACTCTGGACTACACATGTAACAAGAACACCTGCGAGGAAACCAAGCGGGTAATTATTGGCAAATGCTGTAAGAAGGCCGCTGAGTGATTCTCCGAACTGTGATACTACATTGCTCATGTAGATAAGCCCCATGAAGAGAATTCCGAATCCACATGCGATAGATCCTGCGTTTCTCGATTTGGTGGTACCGACGAACATTATGAGGACTATGCCTATGATCAGAGCAAGCGGTGCGAGATTGTCAGCCTTAAAAAAATAGAGAGGGCTGTCCATCCCGGAACTTACGTCCATAAGCCTGATGATCTGAGCGGTGATTGCTGTACCTACATTGGCACCGAGGACTATTCCTATTGACTGGTGAAATGTAAGGAATCCTGCACCTACGAGACCGACTGTTATGACAATAGTGGCTGTTGAACTCTGTATGATACATGCAACAAGCATGCCGAGAATGAAGCCCATGACAGGCCTGTTGGTAACTTTGGCCAGGGCGTCACGCATTGCGGTTCCGGACGAGCTCTTGAGCCCGTCTCCCATGACGCGCATGCCGTACAGGAACATTGCAAGCCCGCCGAGAAATGCTATCACGTTATAGAAAATAGCCATAAATATGAAATCCTCCAATCAGAGTAGTTGTTTCTTCATATCGTTTTGGTTCCGGTTCCCTATGATCCCAAAATTTACCGAATATATTATATTTATATGAATCATTTAAGTAAAGCGCGAAAGAGTTTTTCGTAAAGGGCTGAGGGCGGTATTTTTTTGAAAGCTTTAACGGTATCTGCATAATTATGTTGACTTATTCCTACCGCGGTGGTAGGATTTATAAGGTCGTGACAGACAGCAGCTGAAAGAGCGGCGTCTGGAGGCTTCACGGCAGAGAACAGGAGGCATCACAATGATGGTTTCAACCAAGGGCAGATATGCTCTGACAGTAATGGTTGATCTGGCAAAGCTGTCCGATGGAGGCTATGTATCTCTTTCAGATATAGCTGAGCGTGAGAACCTCTCAATGAAATATCTCGAGAGCATCATCTCCATTCTGAACAAAGGAGGCCTGCTCCAGAGTCTGAGGGGCAAGAACGGCGGATATAAGCTGGCAAGATCACCGGAGGAATACAGTATCAATGAAATTCTGCTCCTGACGGAGGGGACACTTGCACCGGTAAACTGCATAATGCAGGACGGAGTGCAGTGCGAGAAGGCTGCGACATGCAGCACGCTTCCTCTGTGGGCGGGACTTGATAAAGTCATTGAACAGTATCTGAGCAAAATCACTCTGGATGACATAATTAAGGGTAATCGTAAAAAGATGCTCGGAGATTACTGCGATCAGTGTGATTCTGAATAATATTAAGGAGAAGAGAAGATGAAGGTATATGCGGACAATGCGGCAACTACTTATCTCAGCAAAACTGCAAGAGACAAGCTGATAGAATGCCTTGACAATTACAACGGCAACCCTAACAGCCTGCACAGCGATGGTCAGCGTACACAGGAAGTGCTCGATGAAGCAAGAGAGATCGTGGCATCCTGTATCAACGCTAAGAATCCTAACGAGATCTACTTTACTTCCGGCGGCTCGGAGGCTGACAACCAGGCCCTTCTGAGTGCTGCAAGAGGCCTTGTACGCAAAGGCAAAAAGCATCTCATTACACTCAATATCGAGCACCATGCTATCCTGCACACTATGGCAAAGCTCGAGAAGGAAGGTTTTGAAGTCACATACCTCAAGCCGCAGAGCAACGGCATCGTAGATGTCAAGGATGTTGAGGATGCTATAAGAGAAGATACCGCACTTGTATCCGTAATGTTTGCAAATAATGAGATGGGCGCTATCCAGCCGATCCCTGAGATCGGAGCTGTATGCAAGGAAAAGGGTGTTCTGTTCCACACAGACGCCGTTCAGGCAGCTGCTCATCTTCCTATAGATGTACAGGCTATGAATATCGACATGCTCTCGATGTCAGGTCACAAATTCCACGGTCCTAAGGGCGTAGGAATCCTGTATGCACGCAACGGCATCCGCCTTGTGAATGTAATTGAAGGCGGAGCTCAGGAGAGAGGCAAGAGAGCCGGTACGGTCAATGTTCCCGGCATCGCTGCTATGGCAGCTGCACTGAAGGAAGGCTGTGACAATATGGATGCCAACATGAGCAAAGTAAAAGCTCTGAGAGACAGACTGATCGCAGGTCTCAAGGACATTCCTTATTCGCAGCTCAACGGTGACCCTGTCAAGAGGCTTCCGGGTAACGTCAACTGGTCGTTCGAGGGCGTTGAGGGTGAGAGCCTTCTCCTGCATCTCGATATGTACGGCATCGAATGCTCATCCGGATCAGCATGCACCAGCGAATCCCTTGACCCGTCACATGTTCTCACAGGAATGGGAGTTCCTGTGGAAGCAGCACATGGTTCCCTGAGATTCAGCCTTGACATCAATAATGATGAAGAGCAGGTCGATTACATAATCGAGAAGGTACATCAGGTAGTTGAATACTACAGATCGATGTCGCCATACTGGGAAGACCTTCTTACAGGCAAGAGAGAACACTGCGTTCCTGAACATGCCTGATCAGACCGGCAGAAGAATATAACCAAAATGTAGATATATAAGGTGAAAGGAGACAAGAAATGTCACTGTATACAGATAAGGTAATGGATCATTTTGAGCACCCTCGCAATGTAGGAGTTATTGAAGATGCTGATGGTATCGGCGAAGTAGGTAATCCTCTCTGCGGAGACATCATGAAGATGTATCTCAAGATAGAAGACGATAAGATCGCAGACGTCAAGTTCAAGACTTTCGGATGCGGCAGCGCTATCGCTACAAGCTCCATGGCAACTGAGCTTATCAAGGGAAAGTCTCTTGATGAGGCTCTCGAACTTACCAATAAGGCTGTAGTTGAGGCTCTTGACGGACTTCCTGCAAGAAAGATCCACTGCTCAGTTCTCGCAGAGGATGCTATCAAGGCTGCTCTGGTCGACTACTATACAAGAAGCGGCAGAGAGATGCCTGAGAGCCTTGTAGGTTTCGAACCACACGAAGACTAGTTTTCTATACCACATGGTCAGGATATCAAGATAATTAATAGCAAAAACAAACCGCCCGCTTGTATAATAGAGCGGGCTTTGCTTTTGCGCATTGTATATTATTTATACAAAAAATTAACCACTAATAGTGTATAATATTGTTGAATTTACTTAAATGACTGTCTCAATGACGAATTGCGGCAGCAGAGAGGAAAGGTTGATGAGCAGAAGAAAAGCAATGAAACTCGCGTCAAGGGGAAAAAGATTCGGCGCGGCATGCATAGATATGGTCATTCCTGCAGTATCATGCTTCATAGCGTTTGTTGCAGCTGTCGTAATGATCGCGAATGAGATAGCATACGGGAATTACGGTTACGGATTCGGGGCTCCGGGTTTCGGATACGGCTATGGATACGGATATAACAGCGGGCTTTCAGCCGGAACTGTTGCGGCACTCATCATATCCATGCTTCTGAGTATTGCGTACCTGGTAATACAGCTTGTATTTTTCAATAAGTCAAAGACCATAGGAAAAGCTGCTCTCGGTCTGCAGGTCGTATCGAGTAAAGACGGCGAGCCGATCGGTTTCTGGAAGATGCTGTTCAGGGAATGGATCGTAAAAGGTGCTTCGGGTTCAGTATTTCTTCTCGGATTCATCTGGATCCTTATAGATGATAGGAACAGAGGATGGCACGACAAGATCCTGGATACCTATGTAGTTGATCTGAAAGAGTCTGAAGCAATGAATGCAGCCTCAGGCCGGCAGGCTTCAGCGGCAAGACCTGTTCCGGCGGCTGAACCGGTGCAGAGACCGGCACCTAAGTCTGCACCTGTACCGGTGACAGCAGATACCCCGGAACCTAAATCTGCACCTCTGCCTGTTACAGTCAATACCTCCGTACCTCAGAAGACAGCCGAAAGTGAACCTGTGTCCGCGGGGGAAACTGCTGCCGTGGATGAGAAGCCTTCAGTGATCGAGCTTCCGGGCAGCGTGCTTGACGCAGCAGATGTTGTAGTAGAGACAGCAAAGCAGGCAGCAGCAGAAACTGCTGACAGGACTGATTATGACACAGTCAATGCAAGGACGGATGATATAGATGAACAAAAGTAAAGTAGCTCACAAGGAGCATCTTGCAAACGATGTTTACAAGATCACATTCAGCACAGATGACTGCAGATTCAGGAGACCCGGACAGTTTGCGATGATAGAGGCCGGCGGGCTTGTAAGACCTTTTCCTGTCTGTGATTATGACAGCAACAGGTTTTCAGTAGTATTCAGGGCAGACTGTGAGGAAGGGGAGCAGCTTCTTGCTACAGAGGTAGGCACTGAGGTCGGATCGATCACAGGACTCGGGAACGGGTTCAATGTAGACGAAGTTCCGGACGGGGCATATCTTGTTGCAGACGGCGCAGGAGTAGCTGAGATGCTCGAACTCGCCAGATGCCTTCTCACAAGAGGCAAAAGTTTCAAGGCTGTTCTCGGCTATGATACAAAATCTGACATATATATGGTCGAATCCTTCCGTATGATCTGCAATGAGATCGAGGTGCTGACTCTTGACGGCAGCAACGGAAGAGAGGGGACTGCGGCTGATGTGATACGAGATGCCGAATATGTATGTGCAAGCGGATCACTGCCAATGCTGAAAAAACTTGTACTCAGATGCAGCAAGGGACAGTTTAGTCTCAGCAACCAGATGCTCACGACATCAGAACCGGAAGGGGAGCTCATCGTGCCGACAAGGCTCGGCGACACAAGCTCCATAAATGACGGGCCGGTATATGATAAGAATGAGATCAGGTGGAATGAGCTGAGCAGCTGATCACTGATCACAACTGAATAACACGTAATTCAAAAGACCGGATTTCGCAGTATGCGTCATCCGGTCTTTTATGCTTCAGGGTCGATGCCTTCAATGGTTCCGTCTGCGGCTCTGCTCTGGATCGCATTAAGACCGCTGAGAGCCTCGCCTGTAGCAGTGAGGGCTGTCTCAAGGACTTCGTCTGTCTGAGTCATCATCTTTGCATATTCGGCAGCTGCATCAGGATCGTGCAGCTGCATGAAGGTGTAGTTGATTGCATCGGCAATTGCTTTTGCGTTCTTGTCAAGATATTTGTCGAACCTGTAGTTGTCATCGTCGCTGCTGAGAAAGCCTACTTCGATCAGTACAGAAGGCATCTCTGCCGCAGCGTTCTCTTCATAATCGTCATCAGGGTCTACAAGCGTTCCTGCTCTTATAGTCCTCTCTTTGAAACCTGCTCTTCCGAGAAAGTGCATGATGTTCTCACCGAGAAGCCTTGATTCCTTATCATTCTCCTTAGGAATGAAGCCCTCGACGCCCTGACCGCCGCTGTCGGCTTTGTTGCGGTGAATGGAAACGAAGAGCTGTGCGTCGGCTTTGTTGGCCATCAATCCGCGCTCGGTCCTGTCCACCATCTCATCTTCAGTGCGGGACATCACTACCTTGAAGCCCAGCGTTTCAAGCTGATTCCTGACGGCAAGTCCTAGCTTCAGAGTGTCGTCCTTCTCGTATCTGTCATTATCATCATCTGATCCTGAGTCCATTCCTCCGTGACCGGGGTCGATGAAGATGATGCCGCGGGTTTCACCTGATGCGGCTGCACCTGCAGACTTTTTATCCTCAGCGGACTTCTTTCCGCCGTGACCGATCACTTTGACCAGAACGAAAACGAGCACGATAAGAAGCAGGAGTATAATGAACATCCTGCGCCTTCGCCGCCGAAGCCTGCGTTGTTTTTCTCTTTTTCTGCGGATCAGTATCTCTCTGATCTCAGCATCGCTAAGCTGCATTTGATCCTCCGTTTCCGGACCTGTTTATACGAATACTATAATAAGTTAATTGCCCAAATTAATCAAACATATTGTGCTGTTTTTCTTCATTAATCCATAAATATTGTGGTACAATTAATTCGGTCGGGACCTGCGGGATCATTGAGGATACGCAGACGGCCGGGTATTCGCATCTCCCGGCTGAGTCCGGACTGCCACTGATGTTTTACTGTTGACTTTTTGATACTGCAGTAGTACAATTTCTGCGTTGCGGTTAAGACTGCAGTAATCCAAGGACGTCAGGAGGTGAGACAAGAAGATGGCAAAGGTAATCGTTAAAGAGAACGAGAGCTTGGAAAGTGCTCTTAGGAGATTTAAGAGATCTTGCGCTCGCGACGGCGTCATGGCTGAGCTTCGCAAGAGAGAGCATTATGAGAAGCCTAGCGTAAGACGTAAGAAAAAGTCTGAGGCTGCCCGTAAGAAGGCTCGCAAGTACTAATTAGCTATAACAGATGCGAACTCCGGAATGGCGTTCGCATTTTGCTTTTATAAGGAGCTTTCCGCAGGGAAACGGAAGGCGGGAAGGAGACAAAACTATGGGACTCAAAGAACAGCTAATGGCAGACTACAAGGAAGCCATGAAGAATCATGATTCAGTCAGGAAGGAAACCGTCAATCTGGTCAGAGCAGCTATCAAGCAGCACGAGGTTGACCAGAGAGAAGAGATCTCTGACGATGCGGATATCGTTAAGATCATCAAGAAGCAGGTCAAGATGAGGACAGATGCTCTTGCTGACTTTGCCAAGGCAGGCAGAGATGACATGACTGAAGCATATAAGAAAGAGATCGAGATCCTGCAGGCTTATCTCCCTGAGGAGATGAGTGCAGAGCAGATCGCAGAGAAAGTCAAGGCTGTAGCAGCAGACCTCGGTATCGAGGGAGGCATGAAGAACATGGGCGTTCTGATGAAGGGCGTCATGGCTGAACTCAAGGATGCAGCAGACGGTTCTACTGTCAACAAGATAGTCAAGGACTTCCTGAACGGCAAACTCTAGGAGCGATATGGAATTAAGACTGGACAT
>CACWYF010000016.1 GCA_902765035.1 uncultured Eubacteriales bacterium | reverse complement strand
AGATCAAAATCCTGCATAGTTTTACACCATCTTTTCCTGTTTTACCTTCTTGTCTATAACGTGTCTCGAAGCGAGCTCTCTGTGGATGTCCTCAAGAGAGATGCCGGCTTCTATCATCATGACCATCGTATGATATGCCAGGTCAGCGATCTCATATATGGTCTCCGCATTGTCTCCGCTCTGCTCTGCAGACTTTGCAGCGATGATGACCTCGGTGCACTCCTCGCCTATCTTCTTGAGGATCTTATCGAGTCCCTTGTCGAAGAGATATGTCGTATACGAACCTTCCTTAGGATCGGTCTTGCGGCCTTCGATCAGGTCCATCAGGCCTTCATACGAGAACTCCTTAAGCTCATCCGACTCCCATACAGGATATTCGAAGCACGACTCTGTGCCGAGGTGGCATGCCGGTCCGTCCGGTTCAACGACTACTACAAGAGCGTCCCTGTCACAGTCCGCTGTGATGCTGACTATGTGCTGATAGTTGCCGCTTGTCTCGCCCTTGAGCCACAGCTCCTGTCTTGAGCGGCTCCAGAAGCAGGTAAGGCCCTTCTCCATGGATATCTTAAGGCTCTCCTCATTCATGTACGCGAGAGTCAGGACTCTCTTCGTCACGGAGTCAACGACTATCGCCGGGATGAGTCCCTTTTCATCAAATTTCAGTTCGCTAATATTGATCATTTTATTCTCCTTACTGGGATCCCCTCTGCCGCCATGGCATCCTTTAGATCGGATATGCTCACTTCATCGAAGTGGAATATGGAAGCAGCGAGTCCTGCGTCGATTGTCGGGATCCTGCGGAACAGCTCGATGAAGTGATCGATGCTGCCTGCACCGCCCGATGCGATAACAGGTACAGAGACCGCTTTGCACACAAGGTCAAGAAGCTCGATATCGAATCCGGTCTTGACTCCGTCTGTGTCTATGGAGTTGACGACGACCTCGCCCGCGCCCATTCCGACACACCTTTTTATCCACTCGATGGCCTCCATGCCGGTATCGTCCCTGCCGCCTCTTGAGAAGACTCTGAACTCACCGCCGACTCTCTTGATATCGCACGAAAGCACGACGCACTGGTCTCCGTACAGCTTGGCCGCCTCGGTGATGATCCCCGGGTTTCTGATGGCTCCCGAGTTGACGCTGACCTTGTCAGCTCCGCATTTCAGGACTCTGTCAAAATCCGCTATGCTGCTGATTCCGCCTCCGACTGTCAGCGGAATGAAGACGTTCGATGCGGTCTCCGTCAGTATTTCGGTGAACAGCTTCCTTCCTTCTGCCGAAGCCGTTATGTCGTAGAAGACCAGCTCATCAGCTCCCGCCTCAGTGTATTTCTTGGCCATGTCCACAGGGGATGCGACGTCTCCGATGTTTTCGAAGTTGACGCCCTTTACTACTCTTCCGTCCCTTACATCAAGACATGGGATGATTCTTTTGGTTATCATTTTATGATTCTCCTTGATATGCGCAGGGCCTGATGCCCCGCCTTTTCTGCCTGCGCAGTCTATTCTCCTGCAGCCACCCGGATCGCCTCTGCAAGATCGACGTCACCGGTATAATACGCTTTGCCCACGATCGCTCCGTGTATGCCGAATCCCGCAAGCGCTTTTATCTCATCCAGCGAGGAAACTCCACCGGATGCGATTATCTCCAGATTCATGGATTCCGAGAGTTCTCTGTACAGGAGCCTGTTAGCCCCCTTCATGGCACCGTCGCGCGAGATGTCCGTGCAGATTATAGTGCTTACGCCGTAGCTCTGCATCAGACGGGCAAATTCCTCAACAGTATAGCTTGAAAGCTCCGTCCAGCCCTTGACTGCGACATATCCGTCCCTGACATCTATGCCAACCGCGATCCTGCGCTCCCAGTTCCTGACAGCCCTGTTCAGCATGCCCTGGTCCTGTACGGCTGCGGTCCCGAGGATGACTCTGTCGATCCCTGCCTTTAGGTATTTCTCGATGGTATCCTCATCTCTGATGCCGCCTCCGACTTCGATGAACATATCCGGAGCAGCCTTCCTTATAGCCATGATGGTGTCGAAGTTCGGGGTCATCCCGCTCTTTGCACCCTCAAGGTCGACAACATGCATATGTGTCGCACCCGCTTTTGCAAAAGCTTCGGCTATTTCAGGCGGATTCTCGCTGTACACGGTCATCTGCTCATAGTCGCCCTTGTAGAGTCTTACCGCTTTGCCGTCATACAGGTCTATTGCCGGATAAATAATCATTTTGCCTGCCTCTCTGCGGCTTGCATCTGCCGCCTGTTTCCCTACAGTTCAACGAATGCCTTCAGTATCTTCATTCCTACTTTGCCGCTCTTTTCCGGATGGAACTGGCAGCCGTATACGTTGCCGTTTGCTGCAGCCGCAGTCAGGTCCGCGCCGTACTCTGTGGTCGCTATGACCGACTCATCGCAGTCGGCAGCATAGTATGAGTGGACGAAATATACATAGTCGCCCTCTTTGATGTATTTGAAAAGTGGGCTTTTCTTCGTGAAATTCAGCAGATTCCATCCGATGTGAGGGATCTTGTATCCCTCAGGGATGACATCGGCGATCGGCCGTACGTTTCCGTGTATCAGTCCGAGGCCTTCATGCTCACCGTATTCATAGCCCTTGTCGAACATGAGCTGCATGCCGAGACAGATGCCGAGAAGAGGCTTGCCGGCAGCGGCTTCCTTCTTAACGACCTCAGCCATGCCTGACTCTCTCAGCTTGCGGGCCGCATCCTCAAATGCGCCGACGCCGGGCAGGATGATCCTGTCGCACTCCGCGATCACTTTCTTATCCGATGTTACGACAGCCTCTGCTCCGATCTCCGCAAGGGAGCTCTTCAGAGAGAACAGGTTGCCTACTCCGTAATCTATAATTGCTATCATTGTTGTAATTATCCTCCTACAGAAGTCCCTTGGTTGACGGGATCTCTCCTGCGAATTCCTTCTCGATGGCTACAGCCTGTCTCAGGCTCCTTGCCGCTGACTTGAATGATCCTTCGATGATGTGGTGGGAGTTCTTTCCGGCGAGCTGCCTGATGTGCATCGTTATTCCGGCGTTTCTGACAAAGCCGAGCCAGAACTCTTCCACAAGCTCAGTGTCGAAGGTCCCGACCTTCTCAGCCGGGATCTCAAGGCCGAACCCGAGATAATCTCTTCCGGAGATATCGACTGCCGTAAGGATCAGAGCTTCGTCCATCGGAAGCGTGCAGTCTCCATAGCGGCCTATGCCTCTCTTGTCACCGAGCGCCTCAGCGAAAGCCTGTCCGAGAGCAATTCCGACATCCTCCACAGTGTGGTGGTCATCGACATAGTTATCGCCTTTTGCATTTACAGACAGGTCAAAACGTCCGTGTCTTGCCAGCAGCGTCAGCATGTGGTCGAGGAATCCGACGCCTGTGTCTATGTCGCATGCACCTCTTCCGTCAAGTTCAAGAGACAGCCTTATATCCGTCTCAGCCGTCATGCGGTCGATATCTGCACTTCTCATTTTGCCACCTCCTCAGAAAGAATGTCCTTTACCTCTCTGAGCAGAATATCCATCTGCTCACGCGATCCTATCGTTATCCTGTTGTAGTCAGCCAGCTCCGGCTTGTCCCAGTGCCTTATGATGACTCCGCGCTCCCTCAGCCTGCGGAACAGTACTGATCCGTGTACTTCAGGATGCCTTACGAATATGAAGTTCGCTGTGGACGGGGTCATTTCGAACCCCATTTTGCCGAGCTCCTCCACTGTGTACTCTCTGTTCTCCATGACAGCTCTGCAGTGCTCTCTGTTCACTTCATCGTGCTCAAGAGATGCTATGCCAGCTGCGATCGCGAGCCTGTCTATATTATACGGGTTGGTCGAGAACCTCAGCGCGTTGAGGTCAGCGATCAGCTCCTTATTGCCTATTCCGTATCCGAGCCTCATGCCCGCCATCGAACGCGACTTGGAGAAAGTCTGCACTACGAGCAGGTTATCGTATTTTGCCACCAGCGGCACAGCAGACTCTGTCCCGAAGTCGACATAGGCCTCGTCGATCACGACCACATTGTCCCTGTTGTGCTGAAGGATGCCCTCGATCTGATCAAGGCTCAGCGGGATGCCCGTCGGTGCATTAGGGTTGGCGATGAACACCGTGCCCTCTGCATCATAGTAGTCTTCAGGGTCGATGCTGAAGTCCTCCTTCAGCGGAACTTCCCTGTATTTCACTCCCGTTATATCCGCGAACACCGGGTAGAAGCCGTATGTGATCTTAGGAAAAACAGCAGGCTTTCCACTGTCGCAGTATGCGAGGAATGCAAAATATATCGTCTCATCAGAACCGTTGTTGCAGATGATCTCATCAGGGTCAACTCCCTGCACTGCTGCTATCGCCTTGCGCAGCTCCGTGCAGTCAGGATCCGGATACAGCTGCAGATTCTCTGCGGCCTCCTTCACCGCACTGACCACTTCAGGTGCAGGCGGGAACGGCGACTCATTGGTGTTAAGCTTGGTCAGCACCTGAGTCTTCGGCTGCTCGCCCGGAGTGTACGGTTCAAGTGATGCGTATTTACTGCTAAGAAACTTACTCATAATCTCTGTGTCCTCTTTGAGACTCAGAGTTTCCGGTATACCCTGCTCACGTCCTCGGGACCTTTCCTGGGCCCGGCAGATCCCTGCGGAATATTCGCAGTGCATACCGGAAACTCTGAGTCTTTTATATGGTTAGTGTTTTTTACCGGAACGGATGAGCACGCTGCGTGCATGTCCTGTCAGACCTTCCTTGCGGGCGAATCCCGCGATGTCCTCTGCCACTTCTGCCAGTGCATTTCCTGTGTAATAAGTGTACTGCATCTTCTTGACGAAGTCATCGACTGAAAGTGGATTTGAGAATCTTGCCGTGCCGCTCGTCGGAAGTGTGTGGTTAGGTCCTGCAAAATAGTCTCCGAGCGCCTCCGGGCAGTTCCTGCCCAGGAAGATGGAGCCTGCGTGCTTTACCTTGCCAAGCCATTCAAACGGGTCATCTACGCAGAGCTCGAGGTGTTCAGGTGCTATCTCATTGGATATCTCTATTGCCTGCTCGAGGTTCTCAGCTACTATGATCTTGCCGTTGTTGTCTATTGACGGCCTTGCGATCGCTTCACGCTCAAGTGTCGCGAGCTGCTTCTCGATGGCCTGCTGTACGGCAGATGCCAGTTCAGCTGAGTCTGTAACGAGGACCGCGCTGGCGTTCTTATCATGCTCTGCCTGCGACAGCATGTCTGCCGCAACTACCTCAGGATCGCTCTTGCCGTCGGATACTACGAGTATCTCGCTCGGTCCTGCGATCATGTCTATGGATACTCTGCCGAACACCTGCCTTTTAGCCTCTGCCACAAAAGCATTGCCCGGGCCGACTATTTTGTCCACCTTCGGAATGGTCTCCGTGCCGTATGCAAGCGCCGCTATAGCCTGGGCGCCTCCGGTCTTGAAGATGCGCACCTCACCGGCTCCGCTGACTGCATTGCGCGCAGCCTGAGCTGCGGCGATTATGGCAGGATTGATGCTGCCGTCCGCATCAGGAGGTGTTACCATGATGATCTCACTGCATCCTGCTATGAGTGCCGGTATGGAATCCATCAGCACGGTGGAAGGGTATGCCGCAGTGCCGCCAGGTACATACAGCCCGGCTCTCTCGAGAGGGACCACCTTCTGCCCCATGATGATTCCCGGAGTATCGTTTATGATGAAACTGTTCCTGACCTGTTTAGTGTGGAACTTCACGATATTGGCAGCCGCTTTTGCCAGGATGTCAGTGAATCCCGGATCAGTCTCTTCTATCTTCTTCAGAGCCGCCGCTCTTTCCTCTTCAGAGAGCTCGAGAACGAATCCCTCCGGATCGATCCCGTCGAACTTCGCCGCATAACGCACCAGCGCAGCATCGCCGTTTTCTGTTACATCATTTATTATCTCAGTCACCGTGCCGGAAACATCCATGACCGGCTCAGATCTCGAGAAGATCTCCGCCGGAGTCAGTTCCGCAAACTTCAGTATTTTGATCATTGCATTACCCCTTGTTATATCCTGCTGAGCAGTGTGTTTATTGCTTTGCTCTTGAAGTTGTAGCCGGACTTGTTGGCTATCAGCCTCGCACTTATATCCATTATCTCCTCGTACACGACGAGGTTGTTTTCTCTCAGTGTCGTGCCTGTCTCCACGAGGTCGACTATCACGTCAGACAGGCCGAGTATAGGCGCTATCTCGATGGAACCGTTCAGTTTGATTATATCGATATCCCTTCCGACCGACGCGTAGTAGTCCTGCGCGATGTTTACGAACTTGGTCGCTACTCTCAGAGGATACTCGGAATCATCCCTGAATCCCTTAGGCGCGGCCACGACCATGCGGCATTTCCCTATGCCGAGGTCCTTCAGCTCATATACATTCGGTTCGTACTCAAGAAGAATGTCCTTGCCCGCAACGCCTATATCCGCCGCTCCGCGCTCAACGTAGATAGGAACATCGGACGGCTTTACCCAGAAATATCTGACTCCCGCCTCTTTGCTCTCAAACACCAGCTTGCGGCCTTCGAAGATATCCGGGCATCCGTAGCCCGCCTCCTCGAACATCTTATATACCTTTTCACCGAGCCTTCCCTTAGGAAGAGCTACATTTATCATCTTGCTGTCCATGTTATATATCCACATTATTCGTCTTCTTCAGGTGCTCTGTAGGTGCTGAAGAAGGATTCTATCGCTTCATCTCCTGCTGTTCTTCCCAGCATGCCGAGGTTGTCGAGGTACACTGCGAATCCGATCGCGCGCGACTTCTTCTTCATCCTCTGCATCAGCTTGTCATATCTTCCTCCGACAAGCACGCTCTCCGGCAGCCCGTCTATATATCCTTCGAATGCCATGCCGTTGTAGTAATTCGTATCCCCGATAACAGAGAAGTCCATCACTATGTGCATGTCTTTTCCGTCTTCATAATCATAGAGACTGCCCAGAACTTCCTTCAGTTCCTCCACCTCCGGCTCTGCGACAGTGCCGCGGCATATCTCTTCGAGCTCAGGCATGACCTCTGCAGGTGTTCCGTACAGTCCGAGCAGTCCGGTGAGAACTCTGCACTTTTCAGCCGGCACATCATTGTCTTCGCACACCTTCGCTATGCCGTGCAGGTTCTTCTCTCCCGCAAGTCTCAGAAGTTCGCTTCTTACATACCTGCTGTCGGACATGTCATCGATTATGAATGTGAGCATGTCTATGTCCGAGATCCTCAGTATGTAATCATTATCGCCTGCCACCAGGGCCAGACTCTTTTCAGCCAGCCTGATGACCTCCGCTGCAGCCTGGTTGCCGGCTGCCCCGATGCACTCGAGACCCATCTGCATGATCTCTCTGAAAGTATTCGTTCTCTCAGATACTCTGTATACATTCTCATCGTAAAACAGCTTCTGCAGTTCATCCGGCCTGTCGTCCAGGTTCTTTACTATCGAAAGCGTAACGTCAGGCTTGAGAGCCTTGAGCTTGCCGTTAGTATCCGTAAAAGTGATGACCCTGTCAGAGAGGAGATAATCCTTGTTGCGGCTGTACAGATCGTAGTCCTCGAACTTTCTCATCCTGTAAGGACCGTATCCCGCCCTCGTATAGAGAGTCCTCAGCGCGAATATCCTTCTCTCTGTCCTTGTCAGCACACTGTCGTCATATTGCATGTATTTCACCCTTTTCCGTTCTGCTCCGCGTCTCTTTTTTCTTCATTTTGTACGCAAAATCCGCAGAGTATTGTAATTACTCGGTCACTTTACCACGCTAAATCGCTAAAGTCAACTTGTATCGTGTATTTATCAAGGTTCAAGAGTCTTTTTCCGCGGTTTTCCGCCTCCGCGACTCCTTCTCCCTGCTCTTTCTCGCCTGTGCCAGCACCTGCTTCATGGCCGACTCCCTGTCGATGCCTGCAAGCCTCAGCTTGTGCGCATACTCAAGCAGCTCTCCCATCTGCTCTCCCGGCTCGATGCCCGCTTCTATAAGGTCCCTGCCCGTCACATACGGCAGCGCCATCGTGTCAAGGTAAGCTCTCAGTCTCTCCTCCAGGAACTCAGGGTCTCCCGAGAACTCCTCACTGCCGGAGACTACCGGATGGTCTGCCTGCGCAAAATATATGAGGTCTTCGGGCGCCGCTGCTGCGTCGAACATCCTGTTGGTCGACTTGAGCGAAGTCCTGTTGTAGGCAGCGATGTTCGGTCTCATGTGCAGAGGCACCATGTTCAGCACGTATGCTATAACTTCGTGCTCATTCGTCAGTCTGTGGATGAACCGGCTGACTATCGGCACCCCCTGCGTCTCATGCTCGTACGCATGTATGCGGCCCTTTACGAACGCCGTAGTGACCGCTTTGCCCATATCATGTGTAAGCGCGAGCATCATGAACCGGAAAGGTTCAGAGACCTGGTCCCTGAAAACTGCCGCCCTGTCGACGACCTGCATAGTATGCGTCCACACATCGCCCTCCGGATGAAAGACAGGGTCCTGCTCAACCCCGATGAGGTCTTCAAGCTCCGGGAACCATGTCCCGAGCTGATCCATTTCTCTCAGCACCTCGAAGAAAGCCGACGGCTTTTCCGCCTTGAGAAGAGCCTTCTTCATTTCTTCAGTCACGCGCTCTCTCGAAAGGGACGACAGATCTATAGTTCTGCACAGCTCTATTGTCTCAGGCGCTACGCTGAAGCCGAACCTCGCTGCGAACTGCGCAGCTCTCAGCACTCTCAGCGGGTCCTCGACAAAGGTCTCATCATTGATGTGTCTTATGACCTTCTTCGCAAGGTCTTCCTGTCCGCCGAAATGATCCACGATCTCTCCGGTCAGGACATCCTCCATCAGAGCATTGATGGTGAAATCCCTGCGCCTGGCAGCTTCATATGTGCCTATGAACGGATCTACATCGACCTCGAAGTCCCTGTGTCCGGCGCCGGTCTTTCTCTCGCGCCTCGGCATGGCGATGTCTATATCTTCTCCGCGGAGGGAATATATTCCGAAGCTCTGCCCGTAAGACAGCGGCTCACCGCATTCCTCCAGGATCTGCATCAGAGTCTCCGGCGTCACTCCGTGGACCTCGACGTCCACGTCCTTGTTATCTGTACCCAGCAGCCGGTCGCGCACAAAACCGCCGACGTAATACGTGTTTCCGCCGGCTGCCTTTACCTTTTCCGCGATCCTCTTTTCAATGCTAGTCTTCTCTGTCATTATGTTTCCGGTCTTTTATATCCCGGTTCAGGCGCCATGTACGCCTGCCCGGCTTATATGTACTTCTCTATGATGACCCAGGTGCGACCCTTTTTCGACTCGCCCCCTACCTCTTTCAGAAACGCCTTGCCCCTGCCTCTCAGAACGAGTACCGCTCCTTCCTCGACTCTCGCATCCGGCTTGAGGCACTCGATGTGATCGACCGATACTATCCCGCCGCGGATCGCCTCCGCCGCTTTGCTCCGGGACAGCTTGAACGCCGATGCGATGATGCTGTCAAGACGGGCTGAAGGGACTGTATCCTTTATTATCTGTGTCCTTACTTCAGGCAGTATCAGCTCGCTCAGAGGGTGCACCTCCCTGCTGACGTGCGTCCTGCCCACCTGGATGTATTCCTCAAGCAGAAAGTCTGCGATCTCAGGCACTATGATTATATCCGCACCGTCATCCCTTACGAGGATATCGCCGGTCACGCTCCTGTCTATACCGAGCCCGAGCATCGAACCCAGGTAGTCGCGGTGCGTCAGCTCCCGGGATATAGCCGGCTTCTTCACACGCAGTACCTCGAGAAGGCCTTCATACGCCTCTTCATCAGTCATCGGGATCTCCGCAGGGACGCAGACAAGCATCCTGCGCTCAGCACCTTCATATCCGCCCCACAGGAATGTCCGCACATCCGCGGAGTGCATCATGACCTGCCTCGCCAGAGCCTGCTCATGCGAATCAAGCAGTCCCGTCGCGGTCACGTAATAACCGTCACGGCACTGCCTGATCTTATCTTCTATCTTAGAAACTATAAGTTCATCGTGAGTCAATTATTTTCTCTCCAGGAACTTAGTCTTACTGCCTATTATTATACTTGAACACTACCTGCTGTTTCTTCTAATCTATTGAATTTTCAAGGTTATTTTTTTATCATAATGATGTTGGGATGTCCGCCTCCGCAGAACGCTGCGACATTTTGCAGGCGGATGATTCATTTTCTCAAAAACAGATATTATCACTTTCACGTAAGCAGGAGTTATCACTATGGAAAAACAGGAAAAAGCTATTCTGACTGTAGTCGGAAAGAACGAGATCGGCATACTCGCCAAGGTCGCGACCGCTGTTGCCGAGGCACACGCGAGCATCGTTCAGGTATCCCAGATCGTAATGGATGAATTCTTCACCATGAACATGCACATCGAGGTATCTTCGATGAACTGCAGCATCCATCAGCTGGAGGAGAACATCAAGGCAGTTCTCCCCGGTGTTGAAGTCCACGTGATGCACGAGAACATCTTCACATCAATGCACAGCATCTGATCAGATATAAGTTCATTCACCACTACTGTCATTAATCAATATAACCGGAAGGAAACAGAAATGTTCAACGATAAGGACGTCATGGAGACCATCTCCATGATCAGAGACAACAATCTCGATATCCGTACGAACACCATGGGGATCTCGCTCCTGGACTGTGCGGATACCGATGCCGACAAGGCATGCATAAAAATATACGACAAGATCTGCCGCCTTGCAGGGAACCTCGTAAAGACCGCCGATTCGGTCGGTGAGAAATACGGTATTCCGATCGTAAACAAGCGTGTCAGCGTCACGCCTGTATCAATGCTCGCAGGCATCTCCGGCGGCGACCCGGTAAAATACGCAAAAGCTCTCGACAGAGCTGCTCATGAGATAGGCATAGATTTTATCGGCGGGTACTCCGCCCTCGTTCAGAAGGGTTTCAGCGCAGGCGACCGTGAGCTCATCGACTCGATACCCCGCGCACTCGCAGAGACCGACCTCGTCTGCTCGTCCGTAAACATCGGATCAACCAAGGCCGGCATCAACATGGATGCTGTAAAGCTCATGGGAAAGAAGGTCCGCGAGGCGTCAGAGCTCACCGCAGACAGGCAGTGCATCGGCGCCGCCAAGCTCGTAGTATTCTGTAACGCTGTAGAAGACAACCCGTTCATGGCAGGCGCCTTCCACGGAGTCGGCGAAGCAGACCATGTTCTGAGCGTCGGAGTCTCAGGCCCGGGAGTAGTAAGATCCGTACTGGCAGCAATGCCTGACGACGCTCCTCTCCACGAAGTTGCAGAGACTATAAAGAAGACAGCATTCAAGATCACAAGAGTCGGACAGCTGGTAGGATCGGAAGTCGCTTCCATCCTCGACACGCAGTTCGGCATCGTCGACCTGTCACTCGCTCCGACACCTGCAATAGGCGACTCGGTAGCTCACATCCTAGAGGAGATCGGCCTCGAGCAGTGCGGTGCACACGGCACGACAGCAGCGCTCGCTATGCTCAACGACGCAGTCAAGAAGGGCGGCGTAATGGCATCCTCAAGCGTAGGCGGACTTTCAGGCGCATTCATCCCGGTCAGCGAAGACGACGGAATGATAGCCGCC
>CACWYF010000015.1 GCA_902765035.1 uncultured Eubacteriales bacterium | reverse complement strand
GACGCCCGTGCGGAAGTTGACAGTGCCAACCTGAGCCGAATGGATACCACCGAGATCTATCACGAGTTCTCCGTCAACATACAGCCAGAAGTCATCGTCTCCCGAGAATTCGAAGATGATATCATGTCCCCATGCATCCAGGCCGCTCGCTGTCTGTGTGAAGCTTGCAGACATCTCCATGCCGAAGAAGTAATCAACGTTATTTGAGTTCCCGATGTCGTAAAGCTTCTCACCTTTGCGAGCGTTGGTATCATCGAGCTCATTAGCAAGTACATCTGTCTGATATGTTATAATCTTGCCCTGACTGTCATAAGCATATTCGCCCGGACGAATAGTGTTGAACGGCATGAACTGACCGTGTTCTCTGGTATTCTTATGTTCACCGCTGCCGGTGATAGCCCCGAGCTGATCATAGACAGTAAAGTCAGATTGGATCGACCCGTCCTCATCACTGATAAGTGTGGCAAAATTCTGTGTGCTGTCGTATTCAAAATATCCGCTCTCGTTGTAAATGCTCTCGAGGAAGAGATGATTTGCATCGAACTCTCCACCAGAAGTATTGATCAGCTCGCTGAGGGATTTGCCCTTTCCTGTCTTTCCTGCCTTTTGTGAACCTTCCGGATAGCCGTCTTCTTTAATATCTGTTGTGAGAAGGCCTTTGCCTGTCACAGTACCCATGAAATCAGCCTGTCCTGAGTCGCGTTCACTCCTGATCGGATTATTGAAATCGAACATCTTCATGGTGATGCCGTAATCGTTGTTATCCAGAGTTTTGACGGTGGTCAGCTGATCAGTCATATCCACAGGATTGATGACAGCGAAGTAGAAATCATCTGCTTCTGAAAGCGGGCATGCCACTATGTGTCCGTTCTCATTTTTGAGTCCGGCATAGGCATAATTGCTGTCATCCCACGCAACGATTGTTGTGTAATTCTCGCCGTATCTTCTTCCGTTCAGATTTACACCGATGGTGTTCTTAGAGAGTATCTGGCCGGTAGCTACCTGCGGCGCTATGTATTCCTTATACTGAGTATTCTGGAGTTCATAGTAATAGTTAGGTGTTTTGCCGTCAGCCTCATAGTATTCTGTGAATCTCCAGAGGGCTGTATTGACATCGCTTCCGATCCACTCGATCCCGTCACCTGTGTCATAGCATCTTGCCAGCGATCCGTCACCCGTTACCACATAGAATTCATATCGCTTTGCAGTATCATTCCAGACACGGGTGTATATCACAACCTCTGCCCCGTTATGAACATTAACGTCATCCGATACACTTACCTTTTTGGCTGAATACAGTGTGAACACATCGTCTTCAAGGTCAGTCTCCCTGACGAGATTGAGCCATTTAGTCTGATTGGATCCCGTGGTTCCCCAGAACCCTTTGCTTGTATCAGTTCCGTTGAGATTGAGTTCTATACAGTACTTCCCGACAGTGAAGCTGTATTTTCCTGAATTAGCCCCGGTGCCCGGCACCACTCTGATTACGGAGTGATCCGGATCAGGTGCATCCTCCATGGTAAGCTTCTGTCCGTCTAATGTCAGGTATTTCTTCTTTCCCTCGACCGTTGTTGTAATGTAATACTCATCCCCCGAAACAGATTCAAAGGTCCAGAAGGTGATATTGCTGCCTGCGGCAACCAGCAGGACTCCTTCATTGTCAAGCACGTCCGGCCTGATAAGCATGTCAGCTGAGGCCAGATGACTGCTGTCCTTGGCCTCTCCCATCAGAGCAGCTGCAGAAACAGTATCATTGTTAAATGCGATTCCGTATGTCTTTCCGTCAAGTTCATATACATCATCAGGCGGTCTTGTCGAAGACGCATATGTGAATGTAAAGGAAGAGTTTGTTTTATTATTCTTATCGGTGTAGAAGCGTATGCCTCCGCCTCCGTTCGAATGCTGAAGCCATCTGTCCTGGCCTGCATGTTTTATTGTGAATGTTCCGTCACCACTGTCTTCAACAGTAAAGGCTGTACCGGTGCTGTCCAGGAGCACATTGTTTGAATTTGATGACTCCTGCCTGATGTACATCTTCGTTCCATTGATCACAGTGCTGATATAATACTGGTCTTCTTTGCCCTGTACCTGATCAAAGGTCCATTCTGCAGCAAGATTCATATCCTTTGTTTCGGTAAAGCACCCTTTGCCGTTGGATTCCCCGGTCAGATATGCAGGAGTTTTATTTATCGACAGGAAGTATCCTTCGCCAATGTGTTCCCTGAATTCACTGAGTCCGCTGCAGGATTTTGTTTCCGTCTCATAAGGTTCAGGAGCCTCTACGATAGCATATACCGAGAATGATCCCGCCTCAAATCTGACGGTATCCCCGTCCACTCCGACGCTCTCTACAACATCCGGCTTGTCATTGCTGTCAGCAAAGTGTACGACCTTGGTGTTGTCTTCAGCTGTCTTGCTGCTGTCCTTGTCTGCCAGCTCGATCCTGACCTCGACAGGAGCTTTGATCTCGACTTTCTCTCCGTTTCTGTCCACGATAGTGATGTCGAAGAGTCTGATATAAGCTGCGCTGCCATTCTCCAGTCCGAGCGCGGATTCAGCTTCGGATACATATTTATCGAATGAACCATCGGACTTCTGACCTGCGCTGTCTGAAGTGATCTCATGCACATCAAGCTCAGCGCCCGAAGGCACGCCCGCATCATCGCCGTAGTTAACAGTCACCTTATAATTGTGCCCGTCGCTCGCGAGGATGCTCTTTTCAATCGTTGCTGTGCTGACAACACCGTAAACCGAGAAGGATTCCGCATCGAATTCAGCCTCTTCCAGTTTTTCTTTGGAGACCTTTACGTCGACGTTATTATCGTCAATTATCTCGGTTTCGATATCTCCAGTCTTTTTATCTTCGGTAAAATGCAGGACTCTTACGTTTTCATCGTCTTTTACATCGAGTTCTTTCTGCATCTTCTTGCCGAAAGTGATGTTGACGTTGACAGGATTTTCCGGTTCAAATTCTTTGCCGTCCGAGATCAAGGTAATGTCAAAGAATCTGGCAAACCCCACTTCTTCGCCGTTTTCAGAGCTGACTGCATCCTTTGCCTGCTCACTGTACAGCTTATACTCATCTGAATCCGGAAGGAGTTCTTCTACTTTAAGGACGGTGTCCGCCGGAAGACCGGCGGAACTGTCGGTCACTGTGACGGTAAAGTCCTCACCCTCAAAGGAAACCCGGCTGATATTCTCAACCTTGACTTCCATCGGCTCATCGGATCCTTCAGAGCCGGGCTCAGCAGCGACAGGTTCCGAATTCATCAGCAGATTCTTTCTTCTCTGATGCTGCTTCGAATCCCGGCTTTCCATTTCGATCACCTGCGGCTCTTCAGATCCATCAGATGATGTATCTTCATCAGCGCTTTCTGCAGCCTCATCTGCAGCTTCCTCTGCTGCCTTTTCCGCAGCCAGATCCGGTTCTGATTCGATGCTGATATCTTCCTCTGATGTGATATTCTCGCCTTCTTCGAATTTCTCAGCTTCCTGCTGCTCAGCCTTGAGTGTCCAGTCTGCGAAGTACGTGTGCATTACTCCGAACACAACAAGACCTGCGAATACCAGGATGAGAGCCTTCTTGATAATGGCTCTGATAGATTCGTTATTGCTGCCGCCCTTATTCCCGCTGTCGTTGTTACTGAATAATCTGAACATACAAGTCTCCGTCTAGTCAGACGCTTGCTTTATAAGACAAACGCAGTGTATCGGTTTTCTTGATTCTACCAACCACTGCGTCATCAACTCCGTCATATTATCGTGTAATTCTTCTGCGTGCGACAAGCGCGATCCCTGATGCAAGTACCAGTATAGATCCGATAAGATACAGCCAGTGTGTACCCATACCGCCGGCGGATGGAAGTGCTTCTCCCGAAATATTCTTCACTGTAATGGTTTTGCTGTCTGAAGAAATACTCGCTTCTGTGTTGCTGTTCTCTCCGATTCCTGCTTCATCTGTCAGAGACGCTTTTCCATTCTGATCTATGTTGAAATATGTGTATTTGTTCAGGATAATATACCCGTCAGGTGAATAGATTTCTTCAAGCCGGTATCTTCCTACTGACAGCTTTGTCAGAGTTTTCTGATTCACAGATGTCAGATCGATTTCACTATAATCGCTAACTTCCTCCCAGCTTTCTTTAAATTTGCATAATCTGAACTTCGACCCGAGAAGACTTGCTCCGTTTGCATCAACCTTCCTGAGGGTGACCGACGCATCAATAAAGTTGTCAATAGTCATCGTATAGACTAGTGATTCATCACATTCTGTAGTATCAAGTTTGACCCAATCCACAGAGCTCATCGATGGCAGCAGGCTGATCTTACCAGTTTTACTTACTGTGAACTCAACATGCCCTGGCAGTTTCTGATATTTACTCAGGTTGGTCTTCTCGCGCAGCTGGTAAGTCCCTGCAGGAAGAGTATTGTCTATCTTAGGGATAAGTCCTTCGGGATCCGTTACCAGATCTTCATATCCTACCATTACTGCATCATCAAATACTGTTACTTCATCAACAGTTACCTGTTTGTGAAGTTCAAAATGCACGCCCTGCAATTTGACCTTGGTATCACCATCTTGTTTTATGGCCTTGAACTCATACGGGCGGTCTTTGATTATAAGTGTTGCAGGAGTGGAACCGCTCGCCTGTGTCAGAGAATAATAATCTTCTTCAGGTCCGCTGACATTGACTGTGCTGCCATTATCACCTGATCCATTACCGGGATCATTGGAGGTGACTCTGATGATCATGTCTTCTTCCAGACCATGGTATCCCTGAGGTGCAGAAGTCTCTGTCAGTATATAATCTTTATTTTCACTGAGGAAAGCTGTCGTAATATTTCCGTCAGAATCTGAGATGAATGTTCCGATCTCTTCTCCATCACTGTCTGTCAGAGTGAAGTCTGCTCCTGCCAGCGCATCACCATCCCAATTCTGTTTCTTCAGAACGATTCCCGGCCTGTCGTTGATGGTTGTATCCACACGAACATTGGATTCCGAAGATATCTGACCCTGCATATAGCGAACACTGTACGTGAACTCAGATTCTGAAGTTTCTCCTTTTTGTGTGCCATTGAGTTTAAGCTCTGAACCTTGCCCGATTGGTACAATGGTCAAATCAGTCTGATTAGTTATGACGCCATCATCATCAAATTCAGGTGTACCGCTGGTGATCTTGACCTCACGGATCTTATAATTGTCAAATGCTGTATTCACAGGTAAAATCAGCCAGTACCAGTAGAGAGTATCAGTACCATAAGGAAGCTCACGCAGCGAATCCGGAACGATAGTCAGATGTTCATCACTTTCCCCTGTGTATACTGCAAAATATGTTGTATCCCGGTCTTTCATGTAATCCGCATCAGTCCAGACCTTGTTGACTCTTAATCCCCAGCCTTTGAGGTTGCAGATGTCCACATGCGGATCTTTATGTGTAGCGATAACATTGTAAACAGTATTGCCATGAGCTTCACTGTCCGGTGCACCGGCTATCGCGACATCATTCCCGCCGGAATAAGTTGCGGTAGGTGCTGGAGTATCTGAACTAGACTGATCATAATTCTCATAATAAACATACTTCTGGAAAGAATACCCGTCAGGCATCTCTGAAGGACGTTCCTGTACCATGTATTTAGTGCCCGCGAGGACCTGACGCACCTCAACAGTGTAGTCAACAGGTATCCTTGCTATTGATCCGTTCATCGAGGTACTGAAGCTTGCAGCAACCTTTTGTTCATCTGAAAGCGCTGAGTAGTCAGTGATCCCGTCACCGATTTTCCTGAAGCACTGATCCTGCGCATCCCAGCTGCAGTAGTTACCGTCCTTATCCCTGACATGATATGTATACATGTTTGCAGGTGCAAGCTCAGTACCCGACTCAGTTCCGAAATACAGCCGGAAGTTGAAGACAGTAGAATCATTGGTGATAGGCGTAGTTCCGTCAGCTTCGAACAGCTTCTTTCTGAAAGTCAAATTCCTCATGGCCTTAGGATTCACTTCATTATCATAAGTGACCCTCGGGCGATCATGTGTAGAAACATAGTATATGCCATAGTCTCGTCTTTTTGGAGCATACGGCACCTCCGTTCCTGTTATCTCCGTTCCGTTGACTTTGACTTTTTCATAGACATCTGTGTTCACACCGCATTCTACGATGGAATAAGATGCGATCTCTTCATTTTCCGGTCCGAATGTCGGGAAGTTGATCACTGCAGTTTCACCAGGTTTTATAGTGAAGACATTCGGATAAACTATTCCGTCGATAGTCTTAGACGTATTGAAGGTGACCGGATTAGTTGTATTCTTGTAGAATACATAATCTGTATCGTAGCCTGGATTAGGTGCTGAATTGCCAAGCAGATACTCAGTATTATCATTATTCTTTTTATATTTGATCTGATATGCGAACTCAGCCATAGTGGACTCAGATGTATCTATCCCGGACAGCTCCTTGGTGAGTTCCACTGTGCCCGGCTTTACAGATGCCAGGTTAAAGCGCATGTGAAGATTGGAAGCGCCACCGCCTCGCTCCATGTAAAAGATATTCATCTTGTGGGTTGAATATGATTTGAATATATTACTGAATTCACCTGTAGCTTCCCAGCAAGGTTGTATGTGTTCCGTTAACATCAACATCCCCTGTGCTGAAATTTACAGAACCCGGCAGAGCGCTGTGTACGCCTCCCAGATCTATTATCAGTTCTCCGTCCACATACAGCCAGAAATCATCGTCTCCGGTGAATTCAAAGATGATATCATGTCCCCAGTCATCGAGACCGTCAGGCGTCTGTGTAAAGCTTGCTTCCAGTTCGACTCCGAAGTAAAGATCTGCATTGTTATTGTTGGTCCTATTTACTAGGTATAGATTCTCGTACTTCCTCGGGTCAGAATCAGGCAACAGCGCTCCTGTTGTGGAATATAAATTCTGTTTATTCACAGAAGCAAAACGGCCCGCCTCTATATTGTTGTATGGGAGGAACTGCCCGTGTTTTAAGGTATTTTTATTTGATCCATCATAGGTGCCAAGCTGCTTGTATACTGTGAAGTCCCCTGTAAAATCCGGTGTATATGTGCCTCCGTTCGCACCATTCAGACTGGCAAAATTCTGCGAACTATCATACTCATAATAGCCGCTTGCATTGTATGTACTCTGGATAAAGAGATGATTGACTTCTTTTGTATTGGTACCGTCAAATAGCTGAGCAAGTGACTTGTTTGTTTTAGTGGCTATAGGATAACCATTTACAAGATTCGTACTTAACAGACCCGGCTGCGCATCCCACTTTGAAAAAAAGCTTGTCCCCATTACCTCGTGCTGTTCTTTGGTTGTTGGAGTATCGTCGTGAGTTTCCACTTTGGAATTAAAGTCTACCATCTTCATGGTGATCCCGTACTGAGTATGGTCGACCGTTTTTACCGGTGTCAGTTCATCATCAACCGGAATATCCTGCATGACCGCAAAGTAAAAATCCATTGCTTCAGCTTTCGGGCATGATACGATCTTCCCATTCTCAACCTTAAGTCCTGCATAGGAATAATTATCTTCGTCCCATGCCACTATTGAGGAGTAGTATTGACCATACCGGCGGCCGTTCATATTGATACCGATGGTAGAGTCTGATATGATCTGACCATCTGTAACCTGAGGGGCCAGATACTTCTGAGCATACTCATTGTACAATTCATAATAAAATGTAGGATTATCATTATCATCCGTATACTCTGTAAACTGCCATAGCATAGTATTTATGACGTTTCCAACCCATTCAATTGAATCGCCATTCTCATAGCAACGAACCAGATTTCCATCGTGATTAATGGCATAATACTCATATTTCAGCGTATCTGGATTCCATGCTCGTGTATATACGATTACCTTTGAGCCGGTTGTAACAGCATCATCAGATACACTGACCTTACTTGCAGAATATGTCTTGAGGTAATCTGAAGTGAGTTCAGAAATATCCACCATATTGAGCCACTCTGTCCCAACACTGCCACCTGTATTAAAACCGGTTTCTGTTTTTCCGCTGTAAGTCAGTGTAGTATTACTAGACTTCAGACAAATCTGGCCTGAATGTGCACCTGTGCCAGGTATTACCTGAACCAGACTTGCTTCACTCTCGCTGTTGACCAGAGAAAGCCCGTCTGTACCAATGTTAAGATACTTAGTGCTGCCATCAACTGTTGCAGTCAGATAATATTGATCATTTTGCACCCAGTGGAAAGTCCACATGGAAATATCACTGTCATTAGGCACAAATAATTGTTTTTTGTTGTTTGAAGTTGACAGCACCATAAGTGCCTTGGCATCCAGTGCGGCTTCGGTCGTTGAGCTGGCCATCATGGCCTTCCCATACAGACTCTCATCCCAGAACATCAAACCATGAGATTTATTATCCAGGCCATACGGATCACTTGTGACGTCTGTGTAATACCAGAAATTAACATTGTTATTGCCATCAGTAGCATTGTTATATGAGCAGAAACGTGTTCCACCTGCTCCGCCCTGCATGTTCCAGTACCATGTACCGTTATTCAGCTTAAAAGTACCATTACTGTTTTGCGTAACTGTGAAGGCAGTCTTGTTGTCTTCTGTTGTAAATGAAAGGCTGTTATTGCCTCCGTTGTATACATACTGTTTTGTTGTACCATCAGCTGCATAGCAATAAGCGTATACCTGATTGTCAGTTCCCGGGACCTGTTCAAAATAGTACTTCGATGCATTACTAGGAGGATAAGCCTGTGCAGGCTTAGTCTTAGTGATTCCCATTCTGGAGCTGTCACCCGTTGTAGTGTTGCCATAGTAATAGCCATCAGGGTTTCCTATATATACTCCATCACTGCTGATAGATATGAGTTCGTCAAAGGATGAAACCTTGAGCCATCCGATCGGAATAGCAGGAGGTCCTTCTATAATTGCATAGGCAGAGAATCCATCAGCTTCAAAGCTGACACTATCATTATCGACATGAACATTATTGACAGCTTCACCATTATCTTCACCGTCCGGGAAGTGAACGACCTGGATATCTTTGCTATCATTCCCGGATACTTTTATATCTGCCAGCTCGATACTGACGCTGACTGGTGAAGTGATCGTGACTTTATCCCCGTTACTGTCGACAATTTTGATATCGAAGAATCTGGCATACTGAAATGCACTCGTCAAATACCCTAGAGCTTCCTGCGTTCTGGTCTCATATTCTTCGTATTCCGTGGCTCCATCAGTTACTCCGGACTCCTCAGTAATCTCACTGACCTCAAGCCCGGCTCCATCAGGTACACCTGCATCATCTCCATAATTTACTGTGATCCTGAAATTGTGTCCGTCGCTTGTGAGGAAATTTTCTTCGATCGTTGTTCCTACAACGGCGTAGATAGAAAAACTGTCAGCATCAAAACTGGTTTCAGTCATCTTGTCATCGCTGATAGTGACCTCGATATCATCGCTGTCAAGCATCTCGGGTTCTGTATCACCGGTCTTCTCATCCTCTGCAAAGTGAATGACGCGTATGTCATCCTTGCTGTCCACTTTTAGTTCTTTCTGAAGATCTTTATCATAAGTGACTGTGACTTTTACGGAATCATCAGGAACGATCTCTTTTCCTTCAGACATGAAGGTAATATCATAGAATTTCGCAAAAGTGATTCTCTGCGTCTTATTGATATCTATACCTTCTTCTGTCCTTACTGCTTCATCAGCTTTGTCAAGGAGCTCCATATATTCCTTAGAGTCTTCTTCTTTTATGATCTCTGTAACAGCGAGCTGTGTATCAGCCGGCAGAGGCGAACTGCTGTCATCAACTGTGATCGTGTATCCTTCCCCTTCATATACCAGCCCGGCAGCAGAAGAAACCTGCGCATCTGATGAAACATCATTCAAAACAGGCTCATCATTATCTGATACAAATACAGTTGCATCGGACTCATTCCCGGCATGTTCATTAGCATCTTCTGATGTGAGTACGGCTTCAGGCACATCAATACCGCCCTGCTCACTGGCTTGCTTCTGAGAGAGCGTGAACGCAGGCAGTATCAGGAGATACGTCGTAACAAACACAACAATAACCGCAAGGGAAAATACCGTGCGCTTAAAACTCCTGTTTTCAAATATTAATTTGTGCAAAAAAACCTTGAATTTGTCCATTTTTCCATCGTTTGCACAAAAAGCCTATTATCACATACTAAATCAATTTATTATACATTAACAGATGTAAAGTCACAAGCATAAATACTGCTACAATGCTCTATTACATCTTAAAAAGTGTTAAGGAGAGAAATTGTTTAAGCTCTTGTGTATCAACTAATCCAACGCTTGATACTCATTCTTTAGTAATATCTAAGCACCGTCATATAAAGAGTCATTTTCAAACCCGAAACAGCAATCGCTTTTGTATCAGCACTAGATAAAAAAACAATATTGCATACTGATAATACAAATGATTTCTTAAAGCAACCATAAATCAAGACAATAAAAAACCCTTCTGTCAGTTCAGTTCAAGCTGTGACAATAAGGGTTATCTGAACGCAATTTAGAAAATGGTGTGGATAATCGTCTATCCTGAAGTATATCCGGATGGATTTACGCAGGATGGCCTGCCCTGCCTGTCTTCCTTCCTGTGAATATCAGCACTATAAGCTCAGCTGCAAAAAGCTCTGCGATCAATACTGCATGAGGACCTGCAGGAAGTATACCTGCACCAAAATCCGATAATGTCAGGAATATGACCACAGATACAGCCGCTATCAGTACCGCAGCAATACATGCTATTCTGCTCCGGGAGTGTTTGAGTATCAGTATCAACGCACTCAGGACACAGCACGCAGCGGTGAGGAGAAGATCGATAAAGCCCCAGCCTTTTCGCGGTGCAGGTGATGCTGCAAGAGGCACAGCCTCATCAGCAAGATCCGTTGTTGATGTATCGTCTTCTACAACTGTAATTGTATAGTCTCTGTGCTCTTCACTTATCGGTTCATCTGAAGCAACCACATCATCCGAAGAGACCTCTTGCGGATCAGAGTTTTCCTGCTCATCAAGAGTGAGTTCTTCATCCGTCGTGTATTCTTCAGCTGAATCCGTAGCTATGTCTTCATTAACTGCCTTCAGAGACCAGTCAGCGAAATATGTCCGCATCAGTCCGACAACAGCAACGCACGCAAATATTAATATCAGTGCCCTTTTGAACTTTCTGCTCATATATTGCTCCGTTCTTTCGAGAAAGATATTTTTCTCTATATGTATAAATTTATCATTTTTTATTATTGTAAATAAATAATAGTCAACAATTCCGTTATTGCAGATCTGTATTTGCTTGATTTTGAGTCATCCGGCATTATGGATTATGAAGCAATTACCACTTGTGGTATACTTTTATCAGATCCGAGGCACCATTCAGATAGTCCATGGCTGCCGCAGTTCCGGATCGTTAATCCACACCGACGGCGGAAGAAAGGCCCTGCCGCCTATATAGGCAGGACTATCGGCGGCTGTTGTATAGAGGCATCACATTATGAGACTGGACAGATTCCTGGCTGAGATGGGCGTTGGCACGCGAAACGAAGTCAGAAAAGAAATAAAATCAGGACGGGTAAGTGTCGATGGTCACACAATCAAAGACCCCGGCTGCAAGGTGCAAACGGATTCACTTGTTGAACTCAATGGTGAACCAATATTGTACGAGGAATTCGTTTATTACATGTTAAATAAGCCGGCAGGCATCATAAGTGCAAGTGATGATACATTCGAAGAGACAGTTGTGGATCTTATCGCTGAACAGAAACGAAAAGATCTATTCCCCGCCGGCAGACTCGACCGCGATACCGAAGGCCTGATGCTTATAACCAACAACGGAGAGCTTGCACACCGCATGCTGTCTCCAAAGCATCACGTGGACAAGACATATTATGCCGTCATCATGGGAGATGTTACCGAGAGAGATATCAGGGCTTTTTCCGATGGACTCGTACTTCCTGACGGACTTGAATGCATGCCTGCTGACCTTGAAATACTCAGCCGCGTCACCGACGACCTCTATGCAGCTATCGAAAATGATTCGCTCGAGAACTCGGTGATGACAGAAGTAAACATAACCATACGCGAAGGCAAGTTCCACCAGATCAAGCGCATGTTCAGCTCGATCGGATGCGAAGTCATGTACCTCAAAAGGCTCACCATGGGACCTCTCGAACTCGACGAGACTCTCCTTCCCGGCGAGTACCGCCGCCTCACAGAGGAAGAAGTGGACAGTCTCCTCAAATTGTAGTAATTTACTATTATGCCACTATTCTTACTCGGACTGATATTGTTAATATGTCTTCTGGCCTATTCGATAGTCAGATATATCAACAGCGCGGAAGAAGATTCGCGCCCTGTTCGCGAGCGCTATCCGCACGCTTTTCCTGTCCGCAGTAATCCTGATGACAAGAATGCAGAAGACAAAGAAGAGCCCCCTATCGATACCGAGAGCTACTATGAAGAGGATTCTTTCAGAGGTGACATAGACCACATGATCCGCAATGTCACCGAGGATCTCAGGAAAAAGGCAAAAGACATCAACGTTGACATCGACGCCATCAGAAAGAACTTCGGAAAGTACGATATTTTCGCGGAGGATGACGACGGCGACAATACAGTTGAGTTCCCGAAAGACAACATCGAGAACGAAAAGCGCAAGCGCGGGATACATACTGACAAGAAATAGTTCACTTCTTCTTGTTCAGCTGATACCCAACGAATGCTCCGACAAGCCCTCCTGCGATATGCGAAAGGTTTGATACGTTATCCTGAAGGAGTACCCCCTCATAAACCTGCTGCCCAAGGAAAATCACAGCTACAAGTATAACAGTCAGCGGGATCTCCCCTTCTTTGAAACTCGTGAATGATGTCATGAGAATGAATGCAAACACAACTCCGCTTGCACCGCACAGAGCTATTCCTGGAAACAGAAAATAGTTGAGCAGAGCAGTGATTACTGCAGTAACGCCAATCAGCTCCATTATATTGACAGCTCCGTATTTTTCCTCAAGCATCGGTCCGAGCAGCAGTATGTACATCATGTTTCCGATATAGTGCGACCAGCCTGCATGCCCTATAACATGAGTGAAGAATCTTACATATGTCAGCGGGTTGGCAAGCGAAGAATGATATGTCATAAACAGCAGCCTGTTGCTCACACCCGCAGTAAGATAGTTCGCGATCATAGCACACAGACTTACAAACACGAAGCTCAGGATTACCGGTGAATTGAAAGTGATTCTCTTCTTCATTATTTGCATTTCCTCCGCTTTCAATTATAACAAAAAGCGGGATGTGAATCCCGCCTTAAGTCATATTGTTTCAGTCGATCAGTCCTTGACCAGTTCTTTTCTGGAGAGGTTGATTCTGTTCTGGTTGTCGATCTCTGTAACCTTTACAGTTACCTTGTCTCCGATGTTCATGACATCTTCGACCTTCTCAACTCTGTGGTTAGCCATCTTGGAGATGTGCAGGAGACCTTCCTTACCAGGCAGGATCTCGATGAATGCGCCGAAGTTCATGATTCTCTTGACTTCGCCTTCATAAGTCTTGCCTACCTCAACGTCAGCTGTGATAAGCTCGATCTCTCTCTTAGCCGCCTCAGCGCTTTCCTGATCAGCTGCATAGATAGCGATGAATCCGACATCATCATCAGAGATATCGATCTTTGCGCCTGTCTCGTCAACGATCCTGTTGACAGTCTTTCCTCCAGGTCCGATGACCAGTCTGATCTTGTCAGGGTCAACTCTCATGCTGATGAATCTAGGAGCATACTTGCTGAGCTCAGCTCTTGGCTCAGGGATCTCTTCGAGCATGTTCTCAAGGATGTGTGCTCTGCCTACCTTGGCCTGCTCAAGAGCCTGCTCAAGGATCTCTCTGCTGAGACCGTGAACCTTGATATCCATCTGAAGTGCAGTAACACCATCAGGAGTTCCTGTAACCTTGAAATCCATGTCACCAAGGAAGTCTTCCATTCCCTGGATATCGGAAAGGATAGCAAATCTGCTGGATCCATCCTCATTGAATCCCTCGATAAGACCCATAGCGATACCGCTTACAGGCTTCTTGATAGGAACACCGGCATCCATCAGTGCAAGGCAGGAACCGCAAGTGGAAGCCATTGATGATGAACCATTTGATGAAAGCACTTCAGAGACGACTCTGATTGCATAAGGGAATTCCTCTTCGCTTGGAAGTACAGGCAGAAGAGCTCTCTCAGCAAGAGCGCCGTGTCCTATTTCTCTTCTTCCAGGTGACCTGCTCGGCTTAGCCTCGCCTGTGCAGTAACCAGGGAAGTTGTACTGATGCATATATCTCTTGCGTGTTACATCGGAATCGATGCCGTCAAGATACTGTGCCTCTGAAAGAGGTGCAAGTGTGCATACTGAAAGAACCTGAGTCTGTCCTCTCTTGAAGAGTCCGGATCCGTGAGTCCTCGGAAGGAATCCTGTCTCGCTCCAGAGCGGTCTGATCTCGTTGAGAGCTCTGTCATCAGGACGTACGCCCTCATCAAGGATCCTGCGTCTTACTTCTTCCTTCTTGATGTTGTAGAGGACCTCGTCTACCTCAGCCATTCTGCCTTCGAACTCCTCAGCAAAATGCTCCTTGGTGTCCTCTGCTACAGCATCCATGTTTGCCATTCTTTCCTGCTTCTCAAATGTGTAGATAGCATCTACCATCTTAGCAGTTGCATATTCTCTTACAGCAGCATCAACATCCTCGCCTGCCTTGAATACCTTGTAGGACTGCTTTTCCTTGCCTACCTCAGCAACGATGTTCTTGATGAATCTGCAGATATTCTTGATTTCCTCATGGCCGAAGAGAATAGCCTCAAGCATCTTGTCCTCAGGAACCTCATTGGCGCCTGCTTCTACCATCATGATGGCTTCTTCAGTACCGCATACTGTGAGGTTGATGTCAGATACCTGTCTCTGTTCGAATGTAGGGTTGATAACGAGCTCGCCGTCTACCATTCCTACTACAACGCCTGCAGTCGGGCCATCCCATGGAATGTCAGAGATAGCGATAGCTGCGGATGTACCGAGCAGAGCTGCGACCTCAGGCTGGCAGTCAACATCGACTGACCATGCAGTTGCAGTTACAACTACATCATTTCTGTATCCCTTAGGGAAAAGCGGTCTGAGCGGTCTGTCGATCAGTCTCGAAACGAGAGTAGCCTTGTCGCTCGGACGTCCTTCTCTCTTGATGTATCCGCCCGGGATCTTGCCTACAGCGTACATCTTCTCCTCAAAATTGCATGTCAGAGGGAAGAAATCCACGTCCTGCTTAGGCTCTTTGCTTGCGCATACTGTGCAGTTTACTACTGTGTCACCATATCTTACTGTGACAGCGCCGTTAGCCTGCTCAGCTACCTTGCCGATCTCAAACTGCAGCAGTCTTCCGCCCAGAGCGGTCTTATATGTTCTGTAATCTTCAAATCTACCCATTATTATTAACAACTCCTTCCTGTTAATTTCCTTCTTTCGATGGGCTTTAACTTCTCTGATGCCTTCAGGCATTTTAATATACAATCAAAGCGGGAGTCATAACCACTCCCGCTTTAATGTCACAAATTACTTTCTCAGTCCGAGACGTGCGATGAGGCTTCTGTATCTCTCGATGTCTGTCTCTCTGAGGTACTTAAGAAGGCTTCTTCTCTGTCCTACCATCTTGAGCAGACCTCTTCTTGAATGGAAGTCCTTGTGATGCTCTTTGAGGTGCTCATTCAGATCGTTGATTCTGTAAGTAAGAATAGCAACCTGAACCTCAGGGGAACCTGTATCGCCTTCTTTGAGTGCGTACTCTTTGATGATTTCCTGTTTCTTTTCCTTAGTAAGCATGTTTCTTTCTCCTTTTCTGTAGTTCGCCCGGGCTGCGGAACCGTCGAGAACCCGAATTCCTGAAGCCTGGGTAATAAATATTTATGCTGTCTTCACAGCAACGCGCATATCATAACATGAATGCACGTTATTGTCTATCACTTTTTTTCGCATGATGCAAAAGCGTAATTATTCTGAATAGTGGTAAGCTCTCGCCTGATCGCAGTCGCGTGAGATCTGCTCGAACAGCTCTTCTCTCGACCTGAATTTTCTCTCACCCCTTGAGAAGTGATCGAAATAGACTGACACGTCTTTTCCGTATATGTCTCTGTCAAAATCGAAGATATGTGTCTCTATATTCTTGTCCGGCCTTGTTCTGAGCTCAGTCTGCTCGTCGGTCTGACTGACTGTAGGATTCACTCCGATATTGGAGATGCTCTTGTACTCAAGCCCGTCAATCACTGTCCGGCTGAAATATACTCCGTTGGGTGGCAGCATCTGCCTTGCAGGTGCAGGTATATTGATGGTCGGGAACCCGTTGGAGGTACCTATGTGTCTGCCGTGAGCTATCGTTCCGCTGAATGAATACGGCCTTCCGAGGTACATTGCCGTTCGTTCCATGTTGCCGGTGCTAATCATCTCCCTTATGAGAGTTGAGCTGACTACTCTGCCGCCGATGGTGACAGGCTCATGGATGTTGACTTCCACCCCTGCCTCACGGCACTCCCTGACGAGATCGTCCGGCTTGCCCTCAGCTCTCGCGCCGTATGTATAGTTGAATCCTACTGATACACAGCCCGCATTGAGCTTTCCGAGGATTATATCTTCAAAGAAAGCATGCGCTCTCATCTTCATTACAGTCTCATCGAAAGGAACATTGACAAGGATGTCAAATCCCATGTCACGTACCAGTCCGGTCTTCTCCTCCTCGGTGCAGATCAGCTTGACTGCATCCGGGTCATCATCCGGTCTCTGCAGGATGAAGTTGAACGGATGATTTGAAAAGGTGAAGCAAAGGGACCTGAGCCCGTTCTTTTGTGCAGACCTGATCGCATCCAGCATTATCTCGCGGTGCCCGACATGCAGGCCGTCAAAGTTTCCCAGAGCGACCGAAGTCTTCTCCTCAATATTCAGTTGTTCAAAACTACTGTATATCTGCATTGTTCTATCTGTAAATAACTTTGGCAGGAATAAGATCTCTGCCTTTGATATATCCTGTCCCGAGGAATATCCCGCCGCTGTATACCTTATATATGCTGCATCCGCGGTATTTATCCGCTTCACCGGCTGTGAAGTCCGATGCGGAGACTACCCTGTAGCCTGTTCCTGATGGGTTTCCGTTGATAAAAGCGGTAAAACGGTTATCGTCAAGTACGACAGCTCCCAGTTTTTCAAGCGTATGGTCCATCGGGATCATGCATTCAGCAAGCTCTTCATCCGTCATTCTGACAAGTTCATCGATACCATGCGAGTCTTCTGCCCTGAAGCAGCCGCTTGCCGTTCTTTCCAGAGAGGACATGACCGCCCCGCAGCCGAGAGTCATTCCGATATCGTCACATATCGTCCGGATGTAAGTGCCCTTGGAACACGTCACATCGAATTCCACCTCCCCGGAATCAAGGTGGATTCCGGTAACAGTATTGTCATATATCATGATCCTGCGGGATCTGATCTCAAAATCCTTACCCTCTCTCGCAAGATCGTATGCTCTCTTTCCGTTTATCCTGAGAGCGGAATATTTTGGCGGTATCTGCTCGATGATCCCGGTATATGCGGCAAAAGTTGACATTATCATTTCTTCTGTAACGCAGCTGTAGTCACCGGATCCTTCGACATTTCCCCAGACATCCAGCGTGTCCGAAGTGTATCCGAGTTTCATGCATGCATGATATGTCTTGCGGTCATCGTCAAAATACTCGATGATCCTCGTCACTTTTCCGATACATACAGGCAAAACGCCCGTAGCCATAGGGTCGAGCGTTCCTGGGTGTCCGATTTTCTTTATGTGCAGCCTGTGGCGGAGTTTGGCGCATATGTCCTGTGAAGTCCATCCTTCAGGCTTGTTTACATTGATAATCCCGTCAGTCATTGATCACCATTCTCCGTTATGCACATGTCAGTGCCTGACATTGATAGCATCGATAAGCACGGGTATCAGCAGCTTCGATGCTTCCTGCAGGGACTTATTGAATGAGCAGCCTGCCGCGAGAGTATGTCCGCCGCCGCCGAATGATGCGGCAGCCTTGGCCATGTTGACATAGCTTCTTCCTCTGAGGCTTGCACGGACATTGTTCTCATCAGTCTCCTTGAAGAGACATGCCCCTTCAACGCCGTCT
>CACWYF010000014.1 GCA_902765035.1 uncultured Eubacteriales bacterium | reverse complement strand
CAGTGAGATCTTTCTTCATTGCGTTTCTGATCTCCTGAGTTACGTGGTCAACTGCAGTATGGATAGCGATAGGGCCCGGTCTCTCCATGTTCTTCTTGTTGTCGATTACGGCATGAGCTCTGATGATGATCTCGCCCTTGTCTACTGCGCCCGGACGGTTCCACATCATGTTCTCATCGATGTATCCCTCGGAAGAACCGAACTCACCAACCTGTACTCCCTCTTCGGTAATACCGGTAACCATCATTACTACTCCGTCGAGAACTCTTGTAACGCCCTCACCCAGTTCATAATCGTCTTCCTTAGTAGCGATCGGCTGGATATCCATTACTGTCTCTGTGTAAGTGTGATAGTTGTCAGGTGTGATTACATCGAGTTCGAGGCTGTGTACCAGCTTCTGAGCGTCAGCACCTTCCTGTGCTGCTGCCTTACGGATGTACAGTGTTGTTCCTTCGATCTTGGTCTCGTCACCAAGAACTACCTTATCGATCTTGTAGTGCTTACGTGTCATCTCTCTGACTACTACAGCTTCGCCTTCTTCTTCAGCTGCCGGAGCTGCTGCAGCTGCTGGAGCTGCTGCTGCTACTGCTGCTGCAGGAGCTGCTGCTACACCGCCGCCGATTCCTGCAGGAATCTGGATGTCGATGTTCTTGCCCTCGCCGATGTGAAGGTTGATGTAGCCGCCAACTGCTGGAGCTGCTGCTACTGCTGCTGGAGCTGCTGCCTCTGCAGGAGCTGCTTCCTCAGCTGCTGCTGGAGCTTCTTCTTCGCCCTCAGCTGCATCGAACTTATCAACGATGTCTGCTGTGATAGGTGTGAGAGAATCAACTGTCTTAGTAAGCTTTGAGCCGTTGAGCACCTGGCCAAGCTTCAGTGCTCCGTCAAGGTTCAGCAGTCCGGAATCTACGAGATCCGGGAAGATTGCTGGATCCTCGAAGTTTGCAGGTGTCAGTTCTGTGCCTGCCTCTGCTCTGCAGCAGAGTACTGCTGGATCGTTTGCATGCTGCTTAGCTGTTTCAGCTGTGATTGACATATCGATCTTCCTCCTTAAAACTTGTGCCTGCCTGCGCAATGTGCACAGTCAGTGGTTGTATATATTCCTCTTCTCCGGGGGATTTGGGGCTCACCCGGAGAGAGGCTTATACCATTAATAATTATTCTATTGTATATACAGATGATTCGTTAGAAAGCGACATCAGGTCAGTAATTATTCTACTGTCTCGTTGTCCTCTACGTTGTCTACTACGTCGAGGTCCTGATCTACCTTCTTGGAAACCTTCAGTGTTCTGTACAGCGGGTGTCCTACTGCCATCATTGCAAGGTCTGTCATGTGCATTACCTTGAGTCCCATCTTAGGACCGGAAGCCATAACTGTGTTGGAGCAGTCAGAGCAGTTTCCGATGATGATGTACTCACAGCCTGCCTTCTTGAACTCGAGGTTGTTCTTGACCTGTCCAGGGCAGTTGCCAGGACGCTCGCACTTACGTGTTCCGTTAGGCATCTCCTGAGCCTGCTTGCAGTAGCAGACATGGCCTACAGTACCGTTGTACTTTGCAACGAGGTCTTCCATTCTCTCGAGGTTGCCGCCGCATGCGCATACCAGGATACCGACCTTAGCGCCCTTCAGGTCTCTGAACGGACGTGTAACAAGGATAGCACCTGTAGCCTTGGTGATAGGAGCATCAAGAGTAGTAGCCTTACCTGTGAAGGCTCCGCCCATGATGATCTCGCCGTATCCCATTTCGTCAAAGCCGCCTGCTCTGTCGATCAGTGCCTGTACGCTTGTACCTACAGGAACGTTCTCGAATACGTGAGCTTCGCTTCCGCCCTTGATCATTCCTCTTACTGTGAGGTTCTTGTCGATCAGCGGCTTCTGATCTTCGATTGCTGCTACGCAGCTGTAAACTGTCTCGCTGTTGATAACTACAGCGTTAGCAGCTGACGGGAGCTTGTCCGGCTCGAGCTCGATGCCGAGGCACTCTCTTACTACAGCACGCTCTTCGCCCATCGGATAGATGTCCGGGAGAAGATGTCTCTCGATAGCAGGATCGTCCTTCAGAAGAGCGTCCAGCTTGAGGATGGTCTCTCTGTGCTTCTTCTTGATGGCGATGATTCCCTTGTCAGCTCCTGCGATCTCCATAATATAATGGATACCTCTGAGCAGTCTTGCAGGATCCTCATCGATCTGCTGGATATTGTGAGCAAGACCAGGCTCGCACTCGGAAGCATTTACGAGAATGTATCCGTGATCGAGAACCGGCTTGTCGTTCTTGCCGTCATAGATCTTGATGAATGTAGGGAATCCTGCGCCGCCCTGTCCGAGAACGCCTGCTTCCTTGATCATCTCAAGGTTGGATCCCTTAGCGATCTTTACGTAATCTTCAGACTGCTCATCGTCCGGCTTGATGATGATCCTGTCGTCTGTGATCTCAATGACCTCGCCGGAAACGCTGGAGTGAACATTAACGCCAAGACCTGTAGGAGTAGCGATAAGCTGACCTCTCTTTACCTTGTCGCCTACAGCAACAACAGGAGCACACGGCTTACCTACAGCACCCTGCTTAAGTAGCATCTGAATGTTTTCCATAATACGAATCTCCTTTGAACTACTTTGAAATAATAAACTGCATTTTTCAATTATTACCGTCTTGAATTCGGCACGCAAAAAATGCCCCTTTATTCATTCAAATAATACCATCTTGAGCTATTTATTACAACAATGATATCATGAATTCGTATAGATAAAATTGATAGGCAGAGGCATTATATCACATGCCCCACAATACGCAAAACTCCTTGATTTTACTGCATTTTATATTAATATAACTTAAACGCTCAGACAGGCACCTTAAGTTTTGCTTAATGCAAAATTAAGCATTTTTCATGCACCGAAAAAGCACAATTTATTCCCGTTTTGCCCGCTGACATATTATTGACACTCTTTCAGACGATGCGTTATCATAGTTCTATCAAAGAGGCAAAACTGACAGCCTCTTATAACCGCTATGTGTTTTAAGGAGGTAATTACCCATGGCAAAATATCTCGAGCCTAAAGTCAACTATGATATCTATGACAAGCATGTCATCAGAACTGTTGAAGCTCACACTGAGGGCGAGTACTGCAGAGTCGCTCTTGACTGCCCGGAACTGCCAGGCAACACAATGATCGAGAAGAAGCACTATCTTGAGGAGCACTATGACTACCTCAGAACAATGCTCATGTTCGAGCCTCGTGGACACCACGATATGTTCGGTGCTATCCTCTGCGAGCCAATCAATCCAGAAGCTGACTTCGGTATCTTCTTCATGGACGGCGGCGGATATCTGAACATGTGCGGTCACTGCTCAATCGGTGCTGCTACAGTTATCCTCGAAGCAGGTCTCATGGAGATGAAGGAGCCTGTAACACAGCTCTGCATCGAAGCTCCTGCTGGTCTTATCCATCTTGAGTGCAACTGCAAGAACGGCAAGGTTACAGGCGTTAAGCTGACAAACGTTCCTGCATTCGTTTACAAGGAGAACCTCGAGCTCGAGTATCAGGGCAAGAAGGTCGTATATGACATCTGCTTCGGCGGATCGTTCTTCGCACTCGTAGACGTTGAGAAGAACTTCGGATTCAAGGTAACACCTGAGCACACAAAGTTCCTCACAGAATGGTCAAGCTTCGCACTCCAGGAGATCAACAAGACTGTTGAGATCCAGCACCCAGAGCTCGACATCACAAGCGTAGACCTCATCGAGAACTACTGCACAGACGAGCTTACAGAGAGCGACAAGGAATTCTGCCCGGATGCAAAGTTCGCACTGAAGAACCAGCTGGTATTCGGCGAGCCTCATGATCCGCAGATCGACAGATCCCCATGCGGAACAGGTACATCTGCTAAGCTGTCCTGGCTCTACAAGAAGGGTGAGCTCGGCGTAGGCGAAAGCTTCGTTTACAAGTCATTCATCGACACAAGATTCATCGGAACAGTTGCTGAGATCGGACCTAAGGTAGGCGAGTTCGACACAATCATCCCGCAGGTAACAGGCGCTGCTTATCTCTGCGGCGAGGCAAAGTGGTTCATGGATCCGGACGACAAGATGACCAAGGGATTCACAATCTAATTGACTTAGACTCACAATCAACCTCAAAAAGACCGGCTCACTCACGGAGCCGGTCTTTTGTTGTGCCGCCCTGTGTGTCACCGGGGACGGTCCTTTATGACACACAGCAGCTTCTCATTATCATCAAAATTGGCAACTTCTGAACAGCATTATGTGATATAATCCTCGCATGAATGATGTTATGCGCAGGAAGACCATCAACATGATCGCGCTGCTGGTAGTAGTGCTCGCGATGACTGCGGGACTTGCAAGCCCCGCTACTTGTGATGACTTCTACAACAAACTGCAGGGCATCAGCAACACCACGAGCGAGATCCACGCTATTACCGAGAGGTCACAGCACGACTGCATCGTGGATGAGACGACTGCACATCATTCGATCGCTTATCATCTGCAGCGGAATGCCGGCAGCACTCTTGCGGGCACCGCTCTTCACAGCAGGACGGATACAGCCGCGCTGCTGTTCTCAGGAAGAAGGCTCACAGGTTTCCTGACGCTCCTTACGCCGCGGAAACTCTGCAGTTCATCAGTCTTCTTCAGTTCCTACATACATCTCAAAGACGGACAAAAGTAACTGAATAACGTCTGCTGCGCACAGCGCGTTTCTTTGCATGCTTTAGCATGCCTGTTTACGTGCATGATTTCGTGCATATTTATGTGCTGGTTTGCGTGGCATTTTTACGTTACCGGTTTTAAGATACCGTTTTTTGAGGTACGCAAAATGACCTTGCCCACAGATTACCATCCGTATGTAAATATGGGATGTCTGATCGAACCTGCAACAGGTGCGGATCTCTTTCCGTGCCTTTAAACAGGAATGCCGCGGGCCATCCCAACTCATTCAGGGTCCCGTAAACAATATAACGCATACTCAATACCTAAAACCTCTAGATGAAAAGATCCGCGGCATTTCGGGATCCTGGCAGTATGCATCTTACATAAGTTATGTTTCTCGCGGTTGACTTTTGAATATCTCTGATGTATCATAGTGAAGTCGCGAAACGACATGCGCTCGTAGCTCAGCTGGATAGAGTGTCTGACTACGAATCAGAAGGTCTAGGGTTCGAATCCCTACGGGCGCACCAAGAGGCGAGCCGTCAGGCTCGCTTTTTTCGTCTCCGGACCGGGCCGCTGATTGTATATCATTATGGAGCAATTTGGGAGAAGATTACTTACACTCATCCCTCAATTGCATTAGCATTAGACTAGTATGACCCCTGAGGGGCAAATATAGGGAAACACAATTAGGAGGTCCTTGTGAATAACGATCTGAAAAAAATTGAAGAACTGATGAAAACTGATCCTGCATTTCAGGAGAAACTCCGTGAGGCGGCGGAGTCGGCGGTGTAGGATGTTTCGGCAGCGGCGACCCGGTACATATCTAGAGACAGCACGAGGGTGATCACCGGAGCGGTCACCCTCTTTTTTCGTATTTCATATTTCAACCGGTCCTTCGTACCCTTCATATCCGCCGATGTTCTCGGCGCGGTCGTAGCCCATCTGCCTGAGGAAGGCCGCTGCCATCCCGCTTCTCGCTCCGCTGTAGCAGTACATGCATACGTGAGCAGTCTTGTCAGGCAAAACGCTTTCCACGTACGCCCTGTTCTTCCTTCCGCACAGTCCGGCCTCAAGATTGATCGCGCCCGGAACGTGTCCTTCTGCGTATTCTTCCGGTGTCCTGACATCCACAAGCACCGCATTCTTGTATATCTTCATGTCCTCGAGCCCCTCGTTTATATCGAGCTCAGGAAGCTGTTCATAATAACCCAATTCCAGGAATTCTCCTTTTCCGTAGTTTGCTTTTTTCAATAATCCGGGAAAGATAGCTGGCTTTCCGGCTCTCAATGTCTTTTCCTGCTGACTTTCTCGCCGCTCCAGTCAGACCATTTCCGGCCAGCGGCTGCTTATACCGACTGCCTCTTCATCAGCTCATGAAAGTATCCCTTCAGCTCCATGAGTTCATCGAACGTGCCCTCTTCGGCTATCCCGCCGGCCTTCAGCACGATGATCCTGCCGCACCCTATGCCTATGTCCGGGCCCGGCGGTTTCCGGCTGCTTTTGCAAGCTGTATGCTACTTAGTAGGCGCCACATGCATGGCTCCCGGGCACACGTTGCATGCGACCGCGCAGCCGCCCTTGGCCGTCTCCCTGAGTGACTCCGGCAGCGACCTGCCTACATCATAAGTTATCCTGATCATCTCATCAAGAGATATGTGCACGGTCACGCCTGCCATCGCCAGCTCTGCCGCCGTGAAAGCCCCGGCTGCGCCGATCGTGTTCCTCGTCTGGCAAGGCACCTCGACCAGTCCCCTCACCGGGTCGCACACGAGTCCGAGCAGGTTGGACAGAGCTATCGCCGCCGCATCGCAGCACTGCTGAGGCGTCCCGCCGAGCATCTCGACAAGAGCGCTCGCAGCCATCGCCGAAGCCGACCCGACCTCGGCCTGGCATCCTGCCTCGGCACCGGAGACCGACCCGTTTCTCGTCAGGAGGTATCCTATAGCGCTCGCGTTGATGAGTCCCTTTCTCAGAGTGTCCATGCTTATGTCGCAGTTCTGGTACACTGACAGGAGTACTGCAGGCAAAACTCCAGCTGCTCCGGCCGTAGGTGCCGCAACTATGACGCCCATGCTCGCATTGGTCTCTGCGACCGCGAGCGCGTTTATAAGAGCGTTGTGCACCACCGTCCCGCAGATCTGCTTGCTGTCTTCAAGCCCGTTCAGCTTCTGCGCTTCACCTCCGAGGAATCCGCCCATTGAAGGCGCAGGCTCGGATATCGCTTTGTCGACCGCCACATTCATGACACGGAGGCACCTGTCGATCTCCTCCATTATCTCTTCTTTCTCCAGCTCACCAAGCTGCATCTCTCTTGCAAGCATGATGTCCGAAATATCCATATATTTATATGCGCAGAGCTTCAGCAGCTCTTCCGCCGTCCTGAAATCCCAGTTCACTTTCTTACTCCTTAGTTACGATAATAGACTTCACCATTTTGCCCGTAATCTGCCGGGCCCTACTTACAGCCAGCTACAGCTGGATAATGTCCACGCTCGTGATGCCCTCTCTTGCATTCAGCTCATCCTGTATCAGATCAGGGATGAAGTCATCCGTCTCGATGATGGTGAAGGCCTGTTTACCCTTGGCATTACGGAACATCCTCATGGAAGCTATGTTGATCCTGCGCTCGGCAAGGCAGCCTGTCATGAATGCCGCCATCCCCGGCTCGTCCCTGTGACCGACGATGATCGTGCTGTAGTCGCCGTTGAAATCCACACGGATGTCATTCATCCTGGTGATGCGGATCCTGCCGCCTCCGATGGACTCGCCGCGGATGTACAGAGTATGCCCGTCGGCCGCAGTCATGTCGATTCCGACCGTGTTAGGATGCGGCATCTCCTCTTCCGTATCAATAACGAACTCGACCTCGAGCCCCGCCTCGCGCGCTTCCTCGAAAGCCGTCCTGATCCGCACGTCGTCAGGCCTGTATCCGAGCATCCCGCCTATGAGAGCCCGGTCCGTTCCGTGTCCCCTGTATGTATCGGCAAAGGAGCCGTACAGGGTGAACCTGACATGTGCCGGAGCTCCCGTGAATATCTGCCTCGCCATCCAGGCGATGGCTGCCGCCCCCGAAGTGTGGGAGCTCGACGGCCCGACCATGACCGGGCCAATTATGTCAAACATGCTTATATAGTTATTTCTCATTCTTTTACTATCTCCTTGCGGCTTTTCTGTCTCCTGCCGCTTGTTATTTGCTCAGCCCTCTGAGCAGCTCGGTATATGCACTCCCACTCGACATCTTCTCAGGCTCCTTCACGAACGCGATGCCGGCCTTCAGCTCTGCATCACTGCCGAAGAAATCCGGCAGCGCCTTTCTTACATAATCGATTACAGTGGTGGTATCGTACATTTTGTTTTTCAGTTCCTTTAACGTATTTAGTATCTATTATGCACCTTCTCGGCAAAACACATGACATCCTTTATCTCTATCTTCATCCCGTCGTCGAGTACCGCGGTCCCGCTCATTTTGCCGAAGACCTGATGCTGATCGGAGACGATGACCTTGAAGTCGAGGTTCGCCGCCCTGTCAAGGACCGGCTCGAACTCCATCTCGAACCTGCCGTCCGATGAGGTGAACGTCCACTTGTCCATGTAGCCCGTGTCCGGGATATTGAAAGTGACATCGTCGAGCTTGTGGGCTTTGCCGTCGTAGAAGAGGATGTTCTCGGAGGCCGCGCTCGTGTCGCCGAAACCGTATCCGATGTTCCATCCGAACGCTTTGCCGTCGATGTCCGTGTTGCCCGAGCCCCAGAACCACGTGTTGTCATAAGTCCAGACGCCGCGGCCCCAGTCCAGCGTGCCGAAGTCGGTCAGCGGGTCGAACTCGTAGCGGTGCCCGTCGAACTCAACGTAGCCCGAAGCCCTCATGCAGTTGATCTTCTGGTTGTAGTAGAAAGCGTGCTCCTCAGGCCACGGGGTCGCGATGACCATCGAGTCCATCGGCGGCTGCTCGAGAGTGATGTTCGCTTCGAGCGGTTTGCCGTCGTAGAAGCGGTCAAAATGGCAGGTGATGATGCGCCTTCCCTTCTGCTCGGCGGAAAACTGCATCTGCAGGCGCTTATCGGCGAATCTGGTGATGCCTGATGCCGAGTGGTCAGGAAGCTGCAGCTTTCCCATCGGGAACGGGTTCAGGACCGTCTCCGTGTGCTCCCACGGCGCGCCGGAAGGACTGTATTCATGCACTGCAGAATCCCCGCCGAATGTCAGCAGCGACACCGACTGCAGGCCGATGTACCCGTCATCCGAAACAGTGAACGCCGCGGCAAAATCCTTATTCACTACCAGGTAGTAGTCCCACTCCTTGATCCGCCACTTCGGCGCTTTGATCATCGAGCGCCTGTACTGCTGGACCATGCTCCTGGACCAGCCCGGCTCCCTCAGCTCGCCGTCGATGTCAAGGAGCAGCTGCTTCTTAGTTATCTCGTGGTTCCTCATAACGGATCCCCTTTCCTATATCTCAAACGTAGTTCCTGTGCAGAATGCGTGCATCTTGTCACCGAGCTCCCCGGAGAGGATCTGCATGGCTCTCTCGCCGGTGCAGTGGCTGGTGTAGACTGCCTCGACTCCGGTTTCAAGAACGCGGCGTGCAAAATCTCTTACGTACTTGTCGGTCTTATTGTACAGGTGGAAGCCGCCGATCATCGCCAGGATCCGCCTGCCCGGGTAAGCCTTCATAGCTTCGTTTATGATGTTGTCTGCTCCGGCGTGTGAGCAGCTGTTGAATACCACAATTCCCTCAGGCAGATCAAGCACCAGACTCACCTCATGCCTGAAGTCATCAGGGATGAACTTCAGCAGGCCCTGCCGGAGGTACATTTTGTCCGCGCGGCCGAGCTTATCAAGACCGGGCGTCGAATGCCCGAGGAGACTGATGCCCTTGTCAATCTGAGTTTCTTTTCCTGCCTTCACAATGCGCCCGGCATGCCTCTTCATGATGCCGCGCGGCACCCCCGCATACTTCATGAATATGCCGTGCCTGTCATAGCAGTTCTCATCACACCCATCAGCCACGTACAGAGGCGCATGATCATTCAGCTCAAAGAAAGTGTCCAGCCCGTTCGCATGGTCATCATGCGCATGCGACAGGACGGCATAGTCCACCGCCTTCAGATCCAGCCCGAGTTTCTCCGCATTCTCGGCAAAGAGCCCCGACAGCCCCGCATCAAGGAGCACCGTTTTGCCCTCATATTCAATATAGAACGACAGACCCCATTCGCCCCTGAGCTGCTCGCCGTCTCTGTTGTCCACAAGTACAGTTACTTTCATCTGTGCTTCCTCATATATTCCGCAGTCCTGTACAGCGTGGTCCCGCTGAATATCTTGTCAAGATTGCCGGCAAAATCCAGGTGATACCTCTCGCCCAGCTCGGCGAGCTTGCCATCAATTATCTGCTGCTTCTCATCGATCGATTCCTCGAGGTAGTCCTCCAGCGACATCTGCCAACCGTCATCACCGGTCAGGTTGTAAACTCCCGCGCCGATGAGCCTCACAGGCCGCTTCTCTATCTGGCCAAGCAGGTCTCTCGCCTCCTGCCATATGGTCGCAGCCGAATCACTCGACACCACGATCCTCGATCTCGTTATATTCTTCATGTCAGCGTACGTCACTTTAAGCGTCACGCCCCGGCCATGGAGACCCTTGCGTTTTGCCCGCCGCTCGACACTCATCGCGAGCAGGAACAGCACGTCGTCGAGGAGCCCGAAATCGCTGACATCCTCCTGGAAGGTCAGCTCGCGGCTTATCGATTTGGTGTCCAGCGGGTCGTATGGAACGACTTTACGGTCATCGATGCCGTATGCCATCCTTGTGATGTGTGCTCCGTGTTTGCCGAGCAGCCTGACGACCTCATCCTGCCTGTCCCTGACGTCGCGAACCGTTGCGATGCCGACGCGTTTGAGTTTTTCCGCCGTCCTCGCACCTACCGTGTAGAGCGCCCTGACGTCCCTGTCGATGATCAGGTCCACAAACTCCTCAGGCGTGCGGATCTCGAAGTACCCGTCCGGCTTCTTCTCCTCGCTCGCGGTCTTCGCCGCTGTCTTGGAATACGCGATGCCGACCGAGCATGTCAGGTGCACCTCTTCGCGCGTCCTCCGCTTGATCGTCTGAGCGATCTCCCTCGCGCCGGCCCAGTCACCGGCGGTCTCCGTAATGTCCAGGTAAGCCTCATCAAGCGCTATCGACTCGGCAGCCGTCGCATAGTCATTCCAGATGCCATGCAGCTGATCCGAGACCGCCCTGTATTTATCAAAATCCGGATGCATATAGATGCCCCTCGGGCACAGGCGGTACGCTTCCTTGATATTCATCCCGGAATGCACGCCATACTTCCTCGCCTCATAGCTCGCCGTCGCAACAACGCCACGCTCAGTCGGAAGCGACCCGATGATAAGCGGCTTCCCCGCCAGCTCCGGGTTATCACGTATCTCCACCGAGGCGTAAAAAGCATCCATATCCACATGTAAAATGATCTGATCAGCCATTACATATTCAGCATCAGCAGTGCAGCCGCTATCATGCCGACTGTCACCCACTGCCTCGAAGTCATCTTCTCGCGGAAGAACAGAACTCCCGCGATTCCAACCAGTACTATGGTTCCTGTGCTGTAGGTCGGGTACGCTATGACCGCCGGCACATACGAAAGCGACATCAGCAGGAACCTCGCCGAGTAGTAATTCGGTATGCCTATGAGGCAGCCGAACAGGACATCCTCGCGAGTCAGCTTCTGCCCCTTCAGCACCGCAGTCAGCGTGCACAGCACCAGAGCCATCGCAAAAGTATACAGAAGGAACTGCGAGTTGTACTTCGCGTTCCCCAGCTCTTCATATATCTTGGACATCGCATCGCCTGATCCACCGACCAGAAGCAGGAATATGAGAGCCTTAGGCGCAGTGACGGTACCGGCTGCCTGTACAGCATCCAGCGCT
>CACWYF010000013.1 GCA_902765035.1 uncultured Eubacteriales bacterium | reverse complement strand
TATGCTCTTTGGAATCAAGCCACAGAACTTCCTCGCAGCCGTGATCATGAGCCTTATACGAAGCGATCATTCCGGATGCGTAGTTGCCGGCAGTCTTGGCAGCACCTGTACCGCCTACAGCAGCGCGGATGTAGTTCTCCTCAACAAGGATGCGGCTGCCGTGCAGCTTGCTCTCATTTCCTGCATAGTACGCACCTACTGCGCACAGAATGATGATGAAGAGATACTTCTTGGCAGGAAGTACTGAGAAACTTACTTCAGGCGAAACGATGAACGGTCTTATGTACAGCGATGTTCCCGGATCGGTCGGGGTCCAGTCTTCATCTACTTTGACGATTGCCTTGACTGCTGCGAGGAAAAGCTCCTCGTCCATCGGCGGGATGCACATGCGCTCATTAGTGTTGTTGAGGCGCTTTGCATTCATGTCCGGTCTGAAGAGGTTAAGTGTTCCCTTAGGATTGCGGTAAGCCTTGAGACCCTCAAACATGAGCTGGCCGTAATGGAGTGAGGTCGAACCCGGATCCAGGCTGATCGGTCCGTAAGGAACTATCCTTCCGTCATGCCAGCCCTGGCCCTCATCATACTCCATGATGAACATGTGGTCAGTGAAATACTTGCCGAATCCGAGAGTCTTGCAGTCAGTCGGTTTTTCTTTAGGTGTTGTTGTTCTTGTTACCGGAAAATTGTAATCCATCTCAATCCCTCCATCGTGTTATGTTCTGTTGATCATCCTGCTAATGAGGAATCTTTTCCCGCAATTATATAACAAAAGCGCCTGTATAATGAATACAGACGCCATATGTATATCTTATTAGTTACCATACTTTTTGCGTATGATAGCTGCCCGGAAGATGAATACCGCCGGTCCGTCATATCACAGATTGATTTCTGCGGACTCTTCCTCTACGCCTTCGATCAGCGGAGCTACCTTTGCAAGGAACTGCTCTACCTGCTGAGGACATCTGCCGATGTACAGCTCAGGTCTCAGGATGTCCCTGATCTCATCAGAGCTGAGCTGGAATGCCTCTTCCTTCATAAGTCTGTCCATCAGGTCGCATTCTTCGCCGTTCTTCATCTTAGCGGTCGCTTCCATCGAGCATCTGCGGATGACTTCATGCAGCTCCTGTCTGTCTCCGCCGCGCTTTACAGCCTCCATCAGGAGGTTCTCAGTCGCCATGAAAGGCAGGAATTCGCGGAGAGTCTTCTCCACTATCTTCTCGTTTACGTGGATACCGTCAGTTACATTCTGTGCCAGGCGGATGATAGCGTCAGCACACAGGAATCCCTCCGGCATCGAGATACGTCTGTTGGCCGAGTCGTCCAGGGTCCTCTCCATCCACTGCACCGAAGCAGTCATAGGAGCGTTCGCAGCGTCTGCCATCAGATATCTTGCCAGCGAGCAGATCCTCTCGCATCTCATCGGGTTGCGCTTGTAAGCCATTGCTGACGAACCGATCTGGTTCTTGGCAAAAGGCTCCTCGACCTGTCTGTCGTGCTGCAGCAGGCGGATGTCGTTCGCCATGCGGTAGCAGCTCTGTGCGACTGATGACAGCGCATTCAGGATCCTGCTGTCGACCTTTCTCGGATAAGTCTGACCGCATACATCAAAGCACTCAGTGAATCCGAAGTCTGCTGCGATTCCGCGGTTCATCTCGTCGATCTTAGCCTCATCTCCCTCGAAGAGGTCCATGAAGCTCGCCTCTGTGCCGGTAGTACCGCGGCAGCCGAGGAACTTGATATTTTCAAGGGCAAAATCGATTTCCCCTATGTCCGATACTAAGTCCTGCATCCACAGTGTCGCCCTCTTTCCGATGGTGACCGGCTGTGCAGGCTGGTAGTGCGTATATCCGAGAGCCGGCATCGCCTTATACTCATCAGCGAATTTCGCGAGGTTGGCGATGACCTTCAGAAGCTCTGCACGGATGTACTTCAGAGCATCCCTGTATATTACGAGGTCTGCGTTATCTGTTACATAGCAGCTTGTAGCTCCGAGATGGATGATCCCGGCAGCCGACGGAGCGACTTTGCCGTAAGCATATACGTGAGCCATTACGTCATGGCGTACTTCCTTCTCTCTGAGTCTTACCACTTCATAATCTATATCCGTTATATGTGCCTCGAGTTCTGCTACCTGATCTTCAGTGATCGGAAGGCCCAGCTTCATCTCCTGCTTTGCAAGAGAGACCCACAGACGTCTCCAGGTCTGGTATCTTGTATCCGATGAAAAGAGCCCGAGCATGTAGTCAGATGCATATCTTGAGGACAGCGGGGATTCGTACTTGTTTGTCATATGTATTCTCCTGATCGTTTATATAACTAAGCTGCAGTGCAGCGGTCATGTGCTGTACTGCAGCCTGTGATGTTTCTTATCTTATAACTATGCTTTCTCTCTCAGCTCCTACGGAGATATATGTGACCGGGCACCCTGTTGCCTTTTCGATCATCGTGATGTAGTTCTGAGCTGCTTCCGGCAGGTCTTCCCATTTACGGGCTCCGGAGATGTCGCAGTTCCAGCCGTCCACGTATTCAACGTGAGCCTCGGCCTGATCAAGCAGTGCAGGGAACGGGAATCTGTCGGTCTTCTCTCCGTTCACAACGTATGCTGTGATGACCGGAATCCTGTCGAGGTAGCTGAGTACGTCCATCTTGGTGACTGCAAGGCCTGTAGCAGCCTGCATCTCGGTTCCGTACTTCGTAGCGACGAGGTCGAGCGGTGCCACACGGCGCGGTCTTCCTGTCTTTGCACCGTATTCAGCGCCTGCTTCACGGAGCCTGTCTGCTTCTTCTCCGTGCATCTCTCCGACGAATGGTCCTTCCCCTACGCATGTGGAGTATGCCTTAACGACACCTATGATCTCATCGACACTTGCAGAAGGGATGCCTGATCCGATCGGAGCATATTTTGCAAGAGTGTTGGACGATGTTGTGTACGGGCAGATACCGAAGTCGAGGTCTCTGAGAGCTCCGAGCTGTGCCTCAAACAGGATCTTCTTTCCCTGCGCCTGAGCCTCTTTAAGCAGAAGGCCTGTGTCACATACGTACGGCTTGATCTTCTCGCAGTAATCTGCGATCCACTCTTCCATCATCTCCATGGTATACGGCTCAGCACCATATACGCCTGTCAGTGTGAGGTTCTTCCACTCGAGCAGGTCCCTTATATGAGCACGCAGCTCATCAGGGAAGAACAGCTCTCCTGCGAGGACTGTCTTCTTCTGGTACTTATCTGAATAGAACGGTGCGATACCCTGCTTGGTGGACCCGTAGTTCTTGTCTGCAAGACGCGCCTCTTCAAGGCCGTCGAGTTCTCTGTGCCAAGGCATCAGGAGGGATGCTCTGTCGCTTATCTTAAGAGCGTCAGGCGTGATCTCAACGCCCTTGGCCGCTACTTCCTGCATCTCCTTCCAGAGGTTTTCAGGGTCGAGTGCAACTCCGTTTCCGAGGATGTTCAGCACACCGTCTCTGAATACTCCTGACGGAAGAAGGTGAAGAGCGAATTTGCCCTTGTCATTTATTACGGTATGACCTGCATTTCCGCCGCCCTGAAATCTGACTACAACATCATAGTCCTCAGTCAGAAGGTCGACCATGCGGCCCTTACCTTCATCGCCCCAGTTGATACCTACTACTGCGCAATTACCCATTTTGTCTCCTTTTATTTCATATTCTCCTCAAGGCGGCTCATGATCTCGTTATATGCCTCTTCAACGCCACCGAGGTCTCTGCGGAATCTGTCCTTGTCAAGCTTTTCCTTGGTCTCGCTGTCCCACAGACGGCATGTGTCAGGGCTGATCTCATCTGCCAGAACGATAGTGCCGTCGGAGAGTCTTCCGAACTCGAGCTTGAAGTCAACGAGGATCACTCCGCATTTTCTCCAGAGATCGGAGAGGATTTCGTTGACGCCGAATGCGTACTTTTCTATAAGCTTTATCTCCTTTTCAGTCGCAAGGCCGAGTGCCAGTGCGTGATAAGTGTTGAGGAGCGGATCGCCGAGGTCGTCATTCTTGTAAGAGAATTCCACTGTCGGGGATTCAAACACCACGCCTTCCTCTATTCCGTAATGCTTGGAGAAGGATCCTGCTGCGATGTTTCTTACAATCACCTCGAGCGGAACGATGGAAACCTTCTTTACAACGGTGTCCCTGTCGTTCAGTTCTTCAACATAGTGAGTCGGGATCCCTTTGGTTTCCAGATACTTCATGAGCATGTTGGACATCCTGTTGTTGATAACACCCTTGCCCTGAATGGTCCCCTTCTTGAGGCCGTTGAATGCTGTAGCATCATCCTTGTATGAAACTATAAGCAGCTCAGGGTCTTCTGTGCTGAATACCTTCTTGGCCTTACCTTCGTATAACTGCTCACCTTTGGTCATTGTCCCTGTACCTCCCTTTTTGTACTGTCTGTGTTATGTCTCAGTTTTTCAACCAGATAATTATACATTTTTTATGCGCCATGCTTCAACAAAAACAAAGCCGGATACCTGTTATCCGGCCTGAGAATCATCTTTTTCATCTGTTTTTCCGAACTTTCGGAAGCTGATCATCACCATTGATACTGACATTATGAACGCCAGCGTGTCGGATATCGGGCTTGCGGCGAGTATGCCGTTTATTCCCATGAACTTAGGGAGTATCACAAGCAGCGGGATGAGGAAAAGCCCCTGCCTCGAAAGTGATACCAGCAGGCCCTGCCTGTGGTTGCCTGTAGCCGAGAAGTAATTGATGGAGACCGGCTGTATGTTCTGGAAGAACACCAGCATCATGAATACTCTGAGGTACTTCTCCGCAAACTCATAATACAGGTCGCTTCCTGTCCCGAATATGGATATGATCTGTCTCGGGAAGAACTGGAAGGCAAAGAAGAAAATGACGCCTATCAGGAAGGCTGCAGTGAACGCTCTCCAGTAAGCTCCTTTTACGCGGTCATACCTCTTCGCGCCGAGGTTGAACCCCCATACAGGCTGGCAGCCCTGGGCTATTCCGACGGCAAAGGAAACCATTATCATGCTGGTCTTCTGCGCTACGCCCGAAACAGCAAGCGGGATATCCGGGCCGTATACCGACATGGCTCCGTAAGTCGAGAGCATGTTGTTCAGCACTATGTTGGTACACATCATCAGCATGTGGTTGCAGAAATTCGGTATGCCTGCTTCCATGCTGCCGATAAGATGCGCGGTGCTTATGCCCAGTTCCCTGACTGAAAGTCTGAAGGCTCTGAACTTAGGATAGTACAGCGCTGCTATCAGGCAGCTAACCATCTGCGAAAGCACTGTCGCTGCTGCGGCACCCTTAATGCCCATTCCGAAAGGATACATGAACAGCCAGTCGAGGCCTATGTTCAGTATCGCTCCCGTTACAGTACACATCATCGAATACCTCGGGCTGCCGTCAGCTCTTATGATGGATGATGATGTGTGGGCAAACATCTGGAATGGCAGTCCGCAGGCTGTTATCGAGAGATATGAGACCGCATACGGGAAGACATTCCCTCCCGCATCAGCACCGCACAGCACAACGATGCTGTTCCTGAAGAGGAATACGAGTATCCCTGTAATGATCCCTGCTATTGCAACGCCTGTCAGCCCGTTGTGGACATACCGCCTTGCCTCTTCCTCATCACCTGCGCCGAGGTTGATGCTGAAGTTGGCTGCTGTGCCTATCCCGAACAGCATGCTTATGCCTGTCGTAAGGGTGACTGTCGGGAAAGCGACATTCGTCGCAGCATTGCCAAGCATTCCGACAACATGACCAATAAAAATCTGGTCGGTGATATTATATGCCGCACCAACCAGCATACTTATCACCGACGGTATCGCGTAAGCCGCGATCAATGGGATCAGCGGCGCTGATCCCAGCGGATTATCCTGTTGTCTGTTGTACTGTCCTGCCATCAGATTCAGCTTATGTTCCTTCCGCAGCAGTTCTTATACTTCCTGCCGCTTCCGCACGGACACGGCTCATTTCTTCCTATCTTGACACGTCTGACAGGCGCTTTCTTTTCCTGTTCAGCTGCTCTGTTCTTCTCTGCCATGATTGCTGTCATCTCATACCAGTCGTGGCCGCGGTTGTCCCTGGTGCGGCATTCCCTGCTCATCTCCATGTACAGCTCGATGAACTTTACCTCGGCTTCATCCGAAGGGAATTTCAGCTTTTCGCTGTCCTCCACGTCTCCGGAAAGGAATATCTCGACTGCATCGTTGACTCTTGCCCTGTCATTGGCAGCCTGATACAGCCTTGCCATCTTGAGTTCTGCAGCATCGGAACCCATGCTGAATGTCTCATCAATGAAGTCTCTTAGTTTTGCGTGAGACTCGCGGCTGATAAGGCAGCCTCTGTCATAGAGCTCCTCTACTTCTTCCTTCGACGGGATATAGAACGGTATGTCTTTCTGGATATCCAGGAGGTATTTATAATAGTCGTCCTTTTCGTAACCGTTCAGCACAAGCTGCCCGTCTCTCTCTGTGAACCACTGGTAGAAGACCGGTGTGGATGCGAACAGTTCCTTCACCTCATCCATGTCTGAGTGAGGATATCTCAGCGCGAAGAGATCCTTAAGGACATCCCATGTCATGACTCCGTACAGGTATCTGCCGGCCTCAAGGCATTTATACATCCAGTTCCGCTTGCGCCATTTCAGGGTCAGCTCATCAGACCACATATTCCTGTATGCATCGCGTATCTCTGCCGGGATAACGACCTTGTCCCCGTCTACCTCTGCGAGGCCGTCTTCAGCCAGGATCTGTGCCAGCATCTTGTCCGTCTCAACAGTCAGTATTGCACCGGCAGGTCTGTCCAGCATGAATCTGAACATCTGCATCTCGGTCTCTCCGAGAGCTGTCAGCTTTTCCTCAAGCATCTTATTATCCATCAGTATCAGTTCTCCCTGATTTTCTCCCGTATTATGCAAAACACCTTACTCGGCCGGCCTGTTCTCCTCTTCAAGTCTGACTGCCAGCGCGGAGTCATCTGTGAAATATGCATCAACACCGAGTTCTATTGCGTTCTTAATCTCTTCTTCCGTGTTAAGAGTCCATGCGCTGAACTGCTTGCTGTTATCGTGCGCAGCCTTCAGGTTATCTGCGTTCATGATGTCAGCAGGAACGCAAAGTATGTCTGCAAACGAATATCCGAGTCCTGCATTGAAGGTGCCCTGATCGCTGCAGAGATATATCTTGGTCATATCCGGAAGCTCCTCCTCAACGGCACTGAGTGCCTTAGGCAGGAACGAAGCTGCCACGACGTTCTTTTCATTCCCGTACTCCTTGACTGTCTTGACAAAAGCCTCGGCATTTCTCGGAGCATTGTACTTTATATCCACGATGTATGTGACGGAGTCTCCATACTTGTCAAAGAGGTCTGTCAGCTTCAGCACCTTGTTTCCCGACCTTGTAGTCAGCGAATCTATCTGGCTGTCAGACATGCCGGAGAAGTATCCGTCATATCCTGTCATAGGTTTTGACTCATCTTCGTGCGCCACATATACTGTTCCGTCTGCAGATACTACCATATCCGCCTCGATGTATCCGGCGCCTGCCTCTACAGCCTTGTCATATGCTGCGAATGAAAGCTCATCATCACCGGCCGAGCCCCTGTGTGCATATACGCGTGAGCCGGCTGTGTTCTTTGCTGTCTCTGCCTCCTGTGCAGCTTCCTCTTCAGCTGCTTCAGATGCAGCCTGCTCAGCTTCCTCTGCAGCAGCTTCTGCCTGCCGCGCTTCATTCCTGCTGTGTGCCAGGCTGAAAATGTAAAATACCGACAGTACGCATAATACGGTCATCAGCAGTATTATAAGTATCTTTTTAGTCTGTTTTCTTTTCCTACGGTTACCGCTCATAAAGAAGTATCCACCTTGCTTTCGTTAATATTTTTTATACATTCAGCCGTACATTCAGTTAAGACGGCCGCTATTAGATTTTACCACATATCTGCGTCAGATGAAGGCTTGTATCGTTATTAAGTCAATCGAAAAAGGTGCTGCTGTCAGGCAGCACCCCTGTCTGTGTGTGGTTCAGTAATGCACCGGGAATTGTTATCAGCAGATCCTCGGCAGCAGTTCACCGCCCGGCTGCGGCAGCAGTGTCTCCGCCCCTATCTCTGTAGTCATGACTACTTTGCCCGGCATATCCTCAGTTATCTCTCCTATGATCGCAGCATTGCCTGAGTATTTGCCCTTGCGAAGAACTTCTACTATGCCATCAGCCTCTTCGCGCGGAGCGATTATTACAAGACGCCCTTCGCAGGCGAGGTACAGCGGCTCAAGTCCGAGCATGCCGCATACGCCCTTTACAGCATCATCGACCGGAACGGCTTCAGCTTCGATCCTTACGCCGACATTGCTCTGCTCAGCGATCTCGTACAGAACAGTACCCACTCCTCCTCTTGTTGCATCGCGGATAACATGGATATCATCCGAAGCATCGAGAACTGAACTGACCGTTCCCCACAGTGGTGCACAGTCGCTGTCCACATCAGCTTCGATCCCGTACTCATTGCGTGCAAGAAGTATAGTACATCCGTGTCTTCCTACATCACCTGTAACGATGACCGCATCACCCGGCTTTGCGAGAGCTCCGCCTGTCCTGACGCCGTCTCTTATCCGGCCTATGCCGGTCGTTGTGATGAAGACTCCGTCGACCTGACCTTTGCCTGCGACCTTGGTATCGCCTGCAACTATCCTCACGCCTGCTTCGGCAGCAGTTTTCTCCATTGCCGCAGCTATCTCTTCAAGCTTGTCCATCGGGAAGCCTTCTTCGATCACGAAGGCACAGGTAAGATACAGAGGCTCTGCACCCATGCATGACAGGTCATTGACCGTTCCGCATATCGAGAGCTTACCGACATTTCCGCCCGGGAATTCATACGGGGAAACGATAAAACCGTCCGTCGACATTGCGAGCTTTCCCGGTTCGATCTCAAGTATCGCTGCATCATCAGCAGTAAAGAGAGGATTTTTGAAATGCGATTCAAATACCTCATGTATCAGTTCCGATGTCTGCTTACCGCCTGCACCGTGCGCAAGCGTTACTGTCTTACTCATTTATGCTCTCCCTTCTGTATGCATACCAGGCTGCACAGGTTCCTTCATTTGATACCATGCATGCCCCGACCGGATGAAGCGGTGTGCAGCCCTTGCCGAACACCTTGCAGTCTGCAGGTGTGCATTTGCCCTGCAGCACTTCACCGCAGCGGCATGCAGGATTAGGCTTGCCCTTCATCTCAGGCAGCTTATATTTCACTCTTGCATCGTATTCTGCAAATTCACTGCGAAGTCTCAGTCCTGACTGCGGAATGACCCCGAGGCCTCTCCATTCGGAATCGCACGGCTCCATGAATTCTTCCATTATCTTCTTTCCTGAGATGCTTCCCTCGTCAGTGACGACCCTCGGATAGCAGTTCCGGAAGAAAGGCTCACCCTTCTCAAGGCCTCTTATCGTCACTGCCAGTGCTGTCAGTATTTCCCTGGCAGTAAAGCCGCATACAACGCCGTATATGCCTTCGTCCACAAGTTGTGCACATGAGTCAGCACCGGTGACAGCATTCACATGTCCCGGATACAGGAAGGCATCTGCACTCCCCTTGAGCGCCCTGTATGCGTTTGTCATCGTCTTGTTTGCCGTGAGAAGTGAGAAGTTCTTTATGCCCTTGTCTTTCGCCATTCTGACGGCGAGGCAGGCAGATGGAGTCGTTGTCTCAAATCCTACAGCAAGGAAAACGACCTGTTCATCAGGATGCTCCTCAGCATACTGAACTGCGTCAGTCGGTGTATATACAGGCTGGACTTTCGCACCCTCGCTTCTCGCCCCTGCCAGGCTCTTTTCAGTGCCGGGCACTCTTATGAGGTCTCCGAAGGTCGTGATAGTGCAGCCGCATTTCTGAGCAAGATAAACAGCTTCATCTATGACTCCTACAGGCGTGACGCAGACCGGACATCCCGGTCCGGATATGAGCTCTATGTTTTCCGGAAGGATATTGCGTATCCCGAGGCGGAATATCTCATGAGTATGAGTTCCGCACACCTCCATTATCCGGAGCTTTGGCCCGCTGTAATTCTCTATTATCTCTCTTGCAGAGACTTTGTTTCCTTCAGCCATGATCCTAGAGTTCCTCCAGCAGTGCGTCTGTTTCCTCTTCATCATCCGCAGTGATCTTCGCAATGGCAACCCCTGCGTGGACCATTACATAATCGCCCGGATCAAGCTCATCTATAAGCTCTGCAGATACCTGTCTTCTTGCACCCGAAGCATCCACAAGTGCCATTCCGTCCTTGATATTGACAACTCTTGCCGGTAATCCTACACACATTTTGTTTTCCTCCTCTATCCTCTGACGCTCTGGAGCTTGCCGTTTACAGACTCGCTCTCATCACGCGCATTTACATCAAGTCCTTTTCTCCTGAGAAGTTCTCTCATTGCCACAGCCGCCTGTCCGAGGCATATGCCTCCGTCATTAGGTGGGACCATGCTGTGGATCAGCACTTCAAAACCTTCATTCTTAAGTCCGTCCTCGCACATCCTGAGAAGCAGCCGGTTCTGGAACACGCCTCCGCTGAGAGCAGCTGTGCTGATGCCGCTTGTCTCTCTGAGGATGCAGCAGGTCTTCACGATGCCGTCAGCAAGAGCCTGATGGAACTCCCACGCCAGCTCCTCCTGCGATACACCTCTGAGTCTTTCCTCAGTCAGCCACATGAAGAGGTCCTGTGTATCGTGTACAAGGCACTCATTTCCGTCAGGTTCTGTTTCCGTCCTGACTGCTGCGCCTCTCTCTTCTGTATATCTGCTTCTTCCCGGATCCTCGCTGTAACGCTCGGCCGTATACTGAAGAGTTGTTGAAGCCTCACCTTCGAAGGTCGACTTCTTCCTCACACCGAGGACTGCACTGACTGCATCAAACAGCCTTCCGGCGCTTGTAGATCTGATGCTGTTTATGTTCCTGTCTGCCATCATGAACTGCATTCTGAGTTCCTGATCTCCGCACAGGTCCAGTTCTCTGACGAACTTCTCTGTCTTTTCTTTATCTCTGCATGCTCCGTAGAGCATGGAAACTGCTATTCTCCAGCCTTCCTTTGCTGATACATCCCCGCCGCTCTGAAGGAAAGGACTTATGTGTCCGGCTCTTTCATATCCGTCAAGGTCAGCTGTCATGTACTCGCCGCCCCATACACTGCCGTCATCGCCGTATCCCGTACCGTCGAAGGATACCCCTATGACCCTGTCGGTGCGGTTGTTTTCCGCAAGGCATGAAGCGATATGAGCGTAGTGATGCTGGATCTCCATTACCGGAAGCCCCAGCTCATGGGCCACCGCTGTGGTGTTGTATTTAGGATGCTTGTCGCATGCGACGAGCTCAGGCTGTGACTCAAGAAGGTCGCACATCCTCTTCATGGATTCCTTAAGGGCTCTTACCGTGCGAAGATCCTCTGTATCTCCGACATATGGCGAAGGATAGAAAAGATGGTTCTTCGCAACACAGAATGTGTTTTTGAGCTCTCCTCCTACGGCCAGGATATTGCCCTCGCAAGGCATATCCAGCATGAACGGAAGCGGCGCATATCCTCTTGAGCGCCTTATCATGTACGGCTCTCCCCGGTGGAAGTCCATGACAGAGTCATCGGCTCTCAGTCTTATGAGACGGTTGTGGGACAGTATCATGTCGCACATCCTCGAGAGTTCTCTGACCGCATCCTCATCGTCCCTGCAGATGGCTGCGCCTGACACATTTCCGCTGGTCATGACCAGACAGTCAGGCATCACTATGCCGTCAGGATAATCGAACAGCAGGAGCTGTACAGGAGCATACGGCAGCATGACTATTATCGGCTTCTGATGACCGTCTATTATCTCCTCCTGCTGAGGATCTGTGATGCATTCTCTTCTGACAGTGTCAAGGTCCTTCATCATTACGGCAAAAGGCTTGGCAGGTCTCGGTTTAATGTCTCTCAGCCTCTGAACAGCCTCCTGGTTCGTAGCGTCGCAGCAGAGATGGAATCCACCGATTCCCTTGATAGCAACTATCCCGCCGCTGCTGACTATACGTCTTATCTCCGTGATCGCAGGGCCGTCTTTCTTCCATTTCGGAAGCTTCTTAACATCGACAGGAAGCTCTGCGCTTCCGTCAGTCGGTATCAGGTAGACCTGCGGGCCGCATTCATTGCAGCATACCGGCTGAGCATCATACCTTCTCGTCTCGGAATGTGTATACTCGTACTCACACTGAGGGCACATCGGGAATTCCGACATGCTCGTTCTGATCCTGTCATACGGCATACCGTCGAGTATCGTGGTACGCGGACCGCATGATGTGCAGTTTATGAACGGATGAAGATATCTTCTGTCCTCCGGGTCATATAATTCCTTCTTGCACTTGTCGCATATGGCTATATCAGGCGAAACGAATATCTCGCCCTGCACCTTGGCGCTCTCTATTATCTCAAAGCTGTCTGCCGTGCCTATATTCTCAGGTGCATCCGCTCTGTCGAGCTTCAGGATGATCGCTCTCTCTGGAGGATTATGGAGAAGGTCATCGAAAAAGGCATCGACATCCTCCTTCTCTCCCTGAGCG
>CACWYF010000012.1 GCA_902765035.1 uncultured Eubacteriales bacterium | reverse complement strand
CATCCCCTGCTGCATTGGCTCCTGCCACTCTGCCTGTCGCAACCGCCTGAGCCCAGAATGCCTGCGGCTGTCCGTTGACGGTTATGCAGTCACCTGCGGCGAATACATCCGGCACATTCGTCCTCATGCCCGAGTCAGCGACTACCCACTTATCCACTGCGATGCCGCTGTCCTCAGCGACCTTCGTATACGGTCTCATTCCGGTGGACATTATAACGAGCTGAGCCTCGTATTCCGTTCCGTCTTCAAGAACTACCGCGTCCTCAGTGATCTTTGCGATCTTCGCTCCGGTCACTATATGCACTCCGGCATTGTTGCAGATATCCTCAAGCATTGCCGATGCGTTGTCATCAAGCTGCCTCGGGAGAAGTCCCGGCGCCGTCTCCAGTACAGTCACATCAAGGCCGCCGTTCTTGAGGCCCCATGCTCCCTCGAGACCCATTACGCCTCCTCCGATGCAGACAGCTCTGGATGCCTTGCGCTCTTCAATGATCTTCCTGACCCGCTCGGTATCCGCGATGCTTCTTACCGATACCACATGCGGCAGATCATGGCCGGGTATAGGCGGAACGAAGCAGTAAGCACCGAGTGCATATATAAGCTTGTCGTACACGACACCGCCTTTGCCGCCGTCCTGCAGCTGAACGTCTATCAGTTTTGCATCAGTGTCGATCTTCATGACAGTCGTATTGGCCATGAAGAAGATGTTGTTCTGCAGATACCACTCCTCACCTTCCACGGCAAGTCCGTTGTATCCGAAGTCCGTAACGATGCCCTTGGTCAGCATCGGTCTGTTGTACGGAAGATATGTCTCCTGCGTCACGATGGTGATCATCGCCTCACGGTTGCGCTGCCTGATGGCTTCAGCCGCACTCTTGGCAGCAGGACCTCCGCCGATTATAACGAACTTCTCATCAGTGTCCCTTCTGAAAGTAACTTCTTCTTCAGCATATGAGATGAAGTTCTCAGCCCCCACACCGCATACAGGACATACGTCAGCCCCTTCTTCGAAGGTTGCCCCGCATACCAGACATTTCACCATTGCCATATAAGCTTCCTCCTCTCACAATGCGCAGGTTGATCGCGCTCTTCTGTTTGCAAACATCTTATTCCATCTTAATGTTACTATAATAACACGCGGTAATAACACACTAACAAAAGGGACAGGTTGTACAAAATATGTACAAGCCTGTCCTTTATCATTAAATGGTATCTGTCCCGTTCGCGCATTCTGCATTATGGTACGAGCTTCTGCTCAACATCATATGATGCCGGGGCTTTCATCAGCACATCATAGATGATGTCTGCCATCTGCCTGTGACCTTCCTCTGTAAGATGCGTCCAGTCATGAAGATTCACCTCTGCATCGACTCCGCTTGCAAAACGTATGAGGTGGCGGTCCGCGATGCTGCGGTACAGCGGCTCTATGTCGCGGGACTGCTTCATCATCCTGCGGACTTCTGCATATTCAGGGCTGTCATCTGCCCATCTGCAGTTGATTGCTGCCGGAACAGTGACGATTATCTCCGGTATATATCCCTGCAGTTCAGGCGACTTCTCTTCGGCAAGAACCACCAGATTCTCCATGCCCTTCGCTATCGCTTCATCTGTGAGCCCGAGTCCTCCTGCTACATCGTTGGTCCCGAGCATTATGACCAGATAGTCGACCGGCTTATGTGTGCCAAGACATGAAACAAAGCTTGTGATGCCGTTCTTCCAGCCGGCGCCCGGTCTGTCATAGGCCGTTGTCCTGCCGTTAAGTCCCTCCGGAATGACTTCATAGTGATCTCCGAGCTTCTCCTGCAGGATTGTCGTCCAGCGGATCTCAGGAGCATATCTTCCGCCTGTAGCCGGCTCATATCCGTAAGTATTGGAATCTCCGTAGCATACAACAGATATCCTGTCGTGACCTGAATCCTTGGCCAGAGCCTGTCCCAGGTCAGCTTCGAACTGATCCCTGTCTCTGAAAACTATGCCCTTCATGCCGCATTTCCTGGCCATCGCTATATTGTCTTTATGGTCATCTATGAAGATGCATTCCTCAGGCTTAAGGTCATATTTCTCGATCAGCTTCAGATATATATCTGCCGCCGGCTTGATCACGTTGACATCGCATGAGAATATCCCGCCGTCCATGTGGGATACAAAATCGAGAGCCTCTCTGTTGGAGCTCATGACATGGTCCGAGAAGTTGGACAGATACAGCACCCTGTATCCGCGCGCCTTCAGGTCATCAATAACCGGGATGGCCCAGTCACGTCTTGTAACGCATTCGCCGACTCTGCTGAAGGCCTCCCATATCTCTTCCTTCACATCAGGACCCGCGCTGTAGAACCTTTCCACGATTTCCTCATCGGTCAGTATAGCTCTGTCCAGCTCCTTCCAGTATCCTGTGCCCCACATGGCAGCAGTCACACGCTCAGCAGTCTCTTCATCGAACAGACTGTTCACGTAGTCATTCCACTCGAATCCTATCAGCACTCTTCCTATGTCGAAAATAATGTTTCTGATCATAATATCCCCTCAGTATTACAGCCGGATATCTATGTTCCACTCACCGCAGTGTGGGCGATTCATAATTCCGTCAAAGCTTTCAGTCTTTCCTTCACCCGATGCACTGTATCCTGTGCCGTCATCTGCACGGAAGTGCCCGTCTCTTCCGGTGATGCTTACGTGCAGCAATGCATCTCCCAGGTCTACGGTGTATTTCAGTGAATCCGCACCCGGTCTCAGGAGCGGTCTGAACTCTATCTCATCCTTCCTGACGTCCAGTCCGAAGTGTTCATACACACCCAGCGTCAGCCATGAAGCGGTTCCTGACAGCATAGGTCCTATGTTCTCACCTGTCTCGCTGTTGTTGTACTGCGTGCAGAATCTCGGATTGCCCTTAAGAACGAATGGATCATCGAGAGTCCTGTACGGCATCGTCTTATCCATCATGAAGAATGCGAGCTCTCTGAGGTCATCCGCAAGTCCTCTGTCGCTTACAGTCTTGGCTGCCTGCATTGATGCTACCGCAGCCATCATGGCCGCATGCTTGAACACTCCGCAGTTCTCCCTGTCTCCCGGGAAGTAGAAAGCAGTGCCCGTGTTGACTCCGAGCTTCTCATACGCGATCAGCGTGCACAGCTTGAGACCTGCATCAGTTCTCAGATACCTGTTGACCTGCTCCAGCATAGTCCTTATCTGGTCTTCATCAGCAACGCCTGCGAGTATCGCCCAGCTGTATGAATTCAGGAAATAGCTTCCGTCGACATCCGGATCTGCGGACAGTCCGTCTCCAGCAGCGCCGAGATATCTGAACTCTCTGCCGTCGTTTATAAGACATCTTGCATAGTAGTCGCCCATCCATGCATTCTGCCTGCAGCTTGCCGTCACATCATCTGCGATCGTGCGGGAAAAACGCTCCATGTCTCCGTCGCCGAGCATGACCGCGAGTTCAGCGGTTTCGTCAGCAGCGATCTTCAGGAGGAATGCGTTCATGATGCTCTCGCTCTGCTCATTCTCGAGCGGCGCTCCGTATTCCTGTCCCTTTTCTTCGAGCTGCTTATAGTACAGTTCTTCCTTGGCAGGTCCCTGCATCACGCCATGATCAAGGCGGAGCGTGTCATTCCAGTCAGCCTTATCAAGGAGAGGCAGACCGTGCTTTCCTACGGATATCTTTCCGCTGTATGTGAGAATGGCTCTTATCGTCTCCCACAGAGAACGCTTTGACTGCGTCCCGTCTGCTTCCGTTTTGCCTGCAACAGGGAATTCCTGTCTGAGAAATTCAGTATCTCCGGTCAGATGCACATATCTGTACACCGCCTGCAGCAGCCACAGCTGGTCATCGGAGCAGTCTCCCGGCTCCTTGCCGCGGAACGTGAAGTTGTGATATGCATAGCCCATCTCCCACACATTCTCTATCCAGCTGGCTATGAGCTTCCTGACGAGATCCTGCTGACCGTTCGCGCACAGGTAGTACATGGAAGCGAAAATATCCTGGATCTCACGGAATCCTGTCTCCCTGTATGCCTTCTGCGTCCATGCGAAGGCTCTGGATACATAGGTCTGGTACAGGACTTGGAACGGCAGATCATTTCTCACATAGGAGTTGAACTGCTCATCCTTAGTCTCAGGAATGAGATACGAGCTGTATTCATCCCATGACTTCTCCATGCTGTCAAGAACAGCACCCAGCTTCTCCGGGTCACTGTATTTTCTGTACAGGTTGTATATCCTTTCTTCGGCAGCCTCTTCTTCAGCCTTTACCTTCACCGGATCAGCTTTAAACGCCTCTTCCATGGCCTTAGGGTCTGATGCCTTCGAAATATCTCCGGCATAGCACATGCCTGCGAATACATCCGTTGTGACCTTTCCATCCGCAGGCAGCTCAAGAGTCTGTGCCATTGCGAAGAAAGGTGCCATCTTGCGGTGCAGTGTGCATGAGAGCCAGCCTGCATGCTCAGGTCTTTCGATGCTTCCGCTGCCTATGAATTCGGACTGGCTGGTGCAGTACTCTTCCAGTGTCCTGCCCTCTGACAGCATCATGGCGAATCTCTTCCTGGTCCTGTCAGCCGCCGGCTTGGAGTTGAGAGTCAGTGCGAAAGGCACATCCTCATCCGACAGGACTGCGCCCTCTGCAACGAGGTTGGCATATACGATGTCCTGCGCTATGGTGTCAGGTCCCTGGATGCCGAAGACGCCTGTAGCCACGAGCCTGATGCTGCGGCTCTTGCCGGTCAGATTCTCTATAGTTATTCTCTGTGCCTCGACCGCTTCTGGCATGCCCTCTTCCTGAGGCAGTATGAAGATGGTCCTTGTTATCATAAGGCCGTCCTCAGTTGTATATGTGATGACCGTCCTGTTCTGCGAATGGCAGCAGACGGCGCTTTTCACGTTATTTCTGACATCAGCGGACCAGAATATCTGCTTTCCGCTTTCGAACAGGAAGAACTGCCTGTTGGCAGGTTCGCCGTTTTCCTCAGGCTCCAGTACGTATCTGGTAGCCAGCACCTGGTCTCCTCCTGCCGCTCTGAACGAGCCCCTTCCGAGCGCATCAACAGAACTCTTCGGAGTTGTTATAAGAGGATAGCTGAAGCTGCTCCTGTCACCGAGAAGAAGGTTGACTGGATAGTGAAGCCCCACCTTCTGGGCCTTGAGGTCCAGGATCAGTTCTCCCTTTTCGTTGAACTCACCCGGACTTATGCTCAGCCTGTGAACTGCAGATCTTACTGCACCGGTGACCTCATCATCTGCCGGTACAGCTGTTATCTCAGGCTCTGTTACATTCGAATCGTTCACAGCGCTGAATACTTTCAGCCCATCAGCGGATATATCAATAAGGATACTTCCGTCTGTATCACCAAGCAGCTTCTGAAAGCTTCTGTCACTCAGAAGCTCAGTGCATACAGGCATGTACATTTCCATCCCGCATACTCCGAGCACGCGGCTTTTGCCTGCATCCAGGAACAGCGCGTCCGCGCATCCTCTGACTGCACTTTCCCCGAATATCCTTACTATCTGTTCTTCAGCCCTGACGTTTTGTCTTCTGGCTGTTTCACATGTGATTCTGTTCATATCGTATCCATCCTGTCCGTTTACTTTTGACGAGGATTAGTTTACCCCATTATCACCTGCAAACACAATACAAAACGGGCACTCGGATAATCCGGATGTCCGTCTCCCGTTATAATAGCTATGCTCTGTCAAACTCCGGTCTCCATGCAGCGAATCCTGCAAGCTGCTCATCGTCAAGAGTATTTACATCGATGCCGGTTATGCTCACATTGTCGAATTCATCAAATTTCATTTTTCTCTACTCTTTCTGCTCTGAAGGGTCCAGGTATCTTATCACTTTTGCCGGGACTCCTCCTACGACAGCGTAATCCGGTACATCTTTCGTAACGACTGCACCTGCCGCTACGACAGCATATTTGCCGACTGTTACTCCCGGACATATGGTTGCGTTCATCCCGATCCAGGCATTCTTCTTAATAAGAACCTTACCGTATGTGTATTTGGTATGACGCTCATTCATGTCGTGGTTTATGCTCGCGATCCTGAGGCCGGGAGCAGACATCACGCCGTCCTCAAACTCGATCCCGCCTGATGCGGAGAGGATCGCCGAATGATTCAGAAAAACGCCTTTCCCGAATTTGACTCGGTTTCCGAAGTCGCAGATGAACGGAGTCAGTATGCGTACGTCATCCAGCTTTCTTCCGAACAGCTCCTCAAGGTCGTTTACATAAGTCGGGTCATCAGGCATCTTGGCGTTTGCCTTTGCGCACAGCACTCTTGCGCGCATCATTTCTTCCACAGCTTCTCTGAAGTAAGGCTCCCTGTTGTCCGTAGGACCGCCTTCATCCATCAACTTGTATACATAACCCTTTTCGTATTCCATCGTTTTCCTCCGTTCCTACAGAACTCCGTTTGCCGCGAGCCACTTCTTTACTGCACCTTCTGAGCCTGCAGCTCTGCTTCCTGTGATTGACAGGCCGCTTCTGATCTCAGCACCTGCGGCTGCCTTGCGGAGGTCGGACTCGCTGTGTCCCATGCCGCTTCCCTCGTTGGTGCAAAGAGGAAGTATCGTTTTGCCGGAGAAGTCGAATGCATCGAGGAATGTTGCTACTGCCATAGGATATGTTCCCCAGTAGTTAGGATAAGCAAGAACGATAGTGTCATACTCGTCGATGCTTGCCGGCATGCTCACGAGTTCAGGTCTTGCGTTGGCTCTGAGATCCTGCTTGGCCTCTTCGATGCAGGTCATGTATACAGGTGAATACGGGTCCTTCATCTCGATCTTGAAAGTATCAGCATCGATCATGTCCTTCATGATGTTGCATACGATCTCAGTGTTGCCTGTCTTGACATATCTCATTGCTCCGCCGAAATAGTTCTCATCAGCTCTGGAAAAAAATGCGATCAGTGTCTTAGCCATTTTATTGCCTCCTTGTATCATGTCCGGGCTCATCGCCCTGTCTGATTTCGTGTTGATTACTCTTTGATGGTGCTATTATCTCATTCAGTAATTGAAATATCCAATCCAATTACTATATAATCAATTTAATTATTAAATCGCTTGTAACGAGGCTTGTGTCACAAGTGTGTCATAAGGGACGGTCCTTTTTGACACAGACTAAATACGGAGTTTTTAAATGAATACCAAGCAGATCGATTATTGTATAGAACTTGCCCATACGCTGAATTTCGGACGCGCCGCTGAGAACATGTTCGTCAGCCAGCCGACATTCTCTTATCAGATAAGGCTTCTTGAAGAAGAGATCGGATTTGAGATTTTTGAAAGAAGCGGCAAGGGCGCTGCCCTCACTCCTGCCGGGGAGCAGTTTGTCCAGACAATTACAGGTATCCGCGAGCAGCTCAAGCGGGCCATCGAGCAGGGTCAGAATTTCAGCGCAAAGTATAAAGGCAGCATCTCCATATGCATGATGGTAAGGTCTGCAGTATATTTTCTTCCGGAGGCCATGCGGATAATGGCAGAATCCCACCCGGACATACAGATCGAACCGCAGTTTATGTATAACGGGAGTCTGGAAGCATTTCTGAAAAGCGACTCAGACATACTGTTCGCGCTTGCTGAACAGACGCGCCAGATCCCGTCGATCAACGTGCACAAACTGTTCGAAAGCCGCATATATCTGATCACACGCAGGAATGATCCGCTGGCTGAAAAGGATCTTCTCACTGAGGAGGACCTGTACGGCCGCACCCTTATGGTCGGCGGCGGATCTCCGCCTGCTCTCAGGTCGGTCCAGCAGAGGCTTATCAGGACAGGCAGGATAGATTATTTCAACAGTCCGGACCATGACACCACTCTCACCAATGTTGCCGCCGGCAAAGGTGTCTGCCTGGCTCCCGGCTTTCTGAATGACCACAGCGGACAGTTCGCGTGGATCCCGTTCGACTGTCCGGAGAGCTTTTCATGTGTTCTGTGCACACACAAAAACGATGCCCGTGAGAGCATCGTTGATTTTGTAAAAATATTGCAGCAGCTGTACAGCGAAGCAGCGGCTTTTCCGCTTTAGTCATCAGCTGCGTTCATTATTCAGACCAGGTTCTGACTATCTCACCGGTTCTTTCCAGGAGCTCCTTCGCACGGCTGAATCTCTGCCAGTAGAGCATGAAGCCGTGCATCATTCCCTCTGCCCGTATCGACCAGACTTTATTCCCTGCATTTTCCAGCCTTTTCGCGAATTCTTCGCCATCATCCCGGAGGGGATCAAGTCCGCCGCTTATGAGCACTGCAGGCGGCATGTTGCAGAGATCCTCCGCCCTGCCCGGGTTGAGTCTGTAATCATCCGGATCAGTGCCTTCAGGTATATACAGCTCCATCATCTTTTCTATCGTATTTACAGGAAGTACATAGTCGCCCTGTCCGTACAGCCTGGCAGATTCAGACTCGCTGAATCCGATGCAGCCGTATGTTCCGTAGAACAGTATGAGGCCTGAAATCTCAGGAGCTTTGCCATCCCTTCCGAGCAACGCGAGCGCTGCGCTTATGTTTGCGCCCGAGCTGTCCCCTCCGGCAAGTATCCGCTCCGGATCTCCGCCGAATACATGCGCATGCTCACGGGCCCATTCAGCCGTGAAAACCGCATCCTCTATGCATGCAGGAAAAGGATTCTCCGGTGCCAGCCGGTACTCAGCTGATATGACTATCGCCCTGCACTCATCTGCCAGCCTGCCGCACAGAGGATCATGGTCTTCGATACTACCCATGATGAAACCGCCGCCGTGGAAATACAGTATCACTGGCAGTTTTCCGACATCCACTCTGACAGCTTCAGGCACATACACCCTTAACCACAGGTCCTCTGCATCTTCCCTGCTGACTGTGATGTCCTTCTTTTCATATACCTCATACGGGTCAAGATGCCAGGCATGGCTTTTTATCTCGATCTCTCTCAGCATCTCTATATCCAGGTTGTCCAGGTTCGCTCTGAACCCGTTTCCCTCCAGTGATGCTTTATAGAACTCATATACTTCAGGATCAAATTCTTCTTTCTTCATCAAAATCCATCCTCTGCATGAAACTTCTCATCTTAGGAAGAGCGGCCCGTACCGTCTTACTGAAACAGTACAGGCCGCTGTATACATTCAATTATAGTCTAGAAGCACTTGTCAAGCACGTCCTGGTCAGGCTCCCTGTTTGCGATCATTCCGGCAACGAAATATGCGATTCCGCCTGCCAGCAGTCCGAGTACGATCTCATGGATACCGAACGGAGCGATCTTGTTCAGGTTGAAGAATACGAATGTTCCGACACCGCAGATAATAGATGCGATGCATGATGCAGAACAGCCCTTCTTCCAGTACAGTCCGCCGATCAGAGGCCAGAAGAATGTAGCCTCGAGTCCGCCCATTGCGAACAGGTTGATCCATACGAGGATTGAAGGCGGGTTCATTGCCAGCAGGAATACGATGAGTCCGAGCACGATCGTAAGTGCAAAGCTACCGTATTTCATCTTCTTCTCAGTGCTCTCACTTACTTCTGCATCCACATTCTGGTCAGCCCTGACAGCATCCCTTACATCGCTCTTCGCAATGTATGTAACATACAGATTCTTCAGAATCGTAGCTGATGCCAGGATCAGAAGCGAGTCGACTGTCGACATTACAGCTGCAAGCGGTGCTGCAAGGAAGAGGCCTGCAGCCCATACAGGCATGTACTTGTTGACTACATACGGGATGAGGGAGTCAGTATTCTCGATCTGCTCCTGACCTGCCAGAGGCAGTGCAAGAGTTCCGGCAAAATGCATTCCGATCATCAGGATGCCGACTACGACTGTTCCCCAGATCATAGCCTTGTGAAGGGACTCAGTATCCTTGAATCCCATGCTTCTTACTGCAGTCTGCGGAAGTCCGAGGACACCGACACCTACGAGCACCCAGAACGAGATCAGATATCCCGGTCTGAGAGCTGCTATGTCTGCTCCGTACTGGCCCTTTCCGATGAGGTCCCATCCTGGATTATTTGCAGCATTGAAGTCGATGATCTGCTCCATGCCGCCGCCTGCTCTTATTACGAAGAACAGAAGCAGGAATGTTCCGCATGCCATGATGAATCCCTGGATAGTATCAGTGATTACAACAGCCTTGAATCCGCCGAAAGCAGTGTAGATGATAACTATAGCCGAGAACAGCATCAGAGCGCTTACATACGAGAGACCTGTGACAGTCTGCAGGAGTGTAGCTCCGCCCTTGAACTGAGCTATCATCTGTGTGATGAAGAACACTACGAGCATTATGCTGCAGATGATGTCCACTGCAGGTGACTTGTATCTCGCTCTCAGGTAGTCAGAGATCGTTACAGCCTTGATGCGGCGCGAGATGATTCCGAGCTTCTTTCCTATTACTCCGAGTGTAAGGAAAGCTGTTCCTATCTGGATGGCAGCGACCCACGACTGAGTCAGTCCCCATGTTGCTGCAAGTCCTGGTCCTCCGAGGAATGAACTCGCACTTGTATAGGTAGCTACGAGTGTCATGGCGAGAACGACACCGCCCATGGTACGTCCGCCGACAAAATAGTTCTGGATGAATCCGCTTTCAGCATTTTTCTTAGCGGACTGGTGGCTCATCCATACGCCTATTACAGCGTTGAGAGCCATGTATGCGAGGAGTATTCCCAGTATAGCTGTCTGTCTTCCGGTCATCTTATGCCTCCTCTCTCGCTGCTTCTTCCTCGTCATCGAGGCTGAAGTTCACGAACACCTTCTTGAGCAGGTATACGACACCGACTACAGCAACAACGAATACGCCCGGTGTGCTGAGGATCCACCACAGAGGCAGACCTGCAACTGTGATTCCGGAACCTGAAAGCAGGTATCCGAATCCCACATGCCACACGAAGCAGATCACGAAGAGGACTACGGTTGCACGCGCCTCTTTTCTGATCTGAATGTCTTTTTCTTCTCTCGTCATTAATTTTCTCCTTTCGATCCTATGGAAGAAAAAAATACCGCATAGGGCCCAGGCTCTGCGGTATAAAAATATCCGCTCAGCCTTCGCGGCCCGCGGATGGACGATTCAATATAATACGGATGCGTCAAAACAGTTATTTCTTCTGATCACACAGGTCACGTTCATTCCGATACGCGCCTTCAGTCATTTAACTGTTCGTCATTATCCTTTTTATACGTGGTATAGTTCCTTGCGGATACCGTCCATCAAGCGCAATATATCACGTTTCAAGGACATTGTAAATATATTTTTTCAAAGGAAAAAGGAGCCTTGCGGCTCCCTGATTATATCAAGATTTCTACAGGTTGATCTTACCTTCTGCTACCTCGATTCCCTTGGTGAAAATATCCCAGAAATCGAACGGCATCTTGACCGGAATGTGCATTGTCAGGTTTCCGAGAATAGGCAGGCCGTATTTGTTCAAGTAGGAAACTATCCCGAAAACTCCGCCGAGAATAGCTAAACATGAAAAAAGTTTCTTCATTACTCCATCTCCTCCATTCAGAAAAGTGTTACTAGTGTTAATCAATTTATAACACGAGGGAAGGAATTTCTCAAGTCCGCTGCGGTACGCCTTTCCTATAAGGGTAATGAGGATCTGATCCGGAACCTGGGATCTGAGCTGGAGCTTACCGGCGGTCCGTTTTATGACATAAAGAAGCAGAACAGGGACCTGTATATCAGGCTGCACAAGGCAGTTAAAGAGTGGCGGTCAGCTTACTACTCGGCATCAGGCACTCATCTTGTTATGAATGATAGTCTGTTCGGGCTGATGATCTTCGATACCCGGGCGATCGCTCCTTCGCCGCGTGTTATTCTTCTCGGTCTGAAAGCCAGGATATACCGCCTTGCACACGAACCGGTTCCTTTTAACAAAATAATATCAGCCCTTCCTGACGATTCAGAGGAAGACATCAGAAGATGCCTCTATGAACTCGTCAGCCAGAAGCTGATGATCTCACTCAGCAACAGGTATCTGGCGCTGGCG
>CACWYF010000011.1:4182-16930 GCA_902765035.1 uncultured Eubacteriales bacterium | reverse complement strand
ATCGTATCGTACTCATCACCCTCTTTTCTGTTAGCTCTGATATCATCAGGAATGTTATCTCTGAGTTCAGAATTATTCATATTCTTTGCCCCTCACTATAGATTTCTTTCAGGCTGCTGATATTGGTACTCTAAAATATTACGGCCTGATTTCAATTATTTCCTCAGATGCTACAGCTGCATCTACGAGTGCCTGTACATCGAGTGCAGATTCAGATGTCTCGATTCTGTCGAGTTTAGGCTTTGTGACCGGGTGCTTTGGCAGGAATACTGTGCAGCAGTCTTCATAAGGCTGGATGGAGATATCGTATGTTCCGATCTCTCTTGCCTTGTCCATGATGTCGACTTTATCCATTGCGATAAGAGGTCTCATTACCGGCATCTTGACGACTGAGTCTGTTACAACGAGAGCCTCTGCTGTCTGGCTTGCTACCTGACCGAGGTCCTCGCCTGTGATGAGCATCATGTCACCGTTCTTGACTGCGATAGCTTCTGCGATCCTCATCATGAATCTGCGGACGAGAAGTGTTGTCTCATCTTCAGGGCAGTGTGTAACGATCTGTTCCTGGATAGGCAGAAGGTTGATGACATGCATTCTGACTGTACCCATGTATCCTGCAAGGACTCTTACAAGATCCTCGACCTTCTTCTGAGCCCTCTGGCTTGTGTAAGGATATGAATGGAAATGAACTGCCTCGATGCTCATTCCTCTCTTGGCCATCATAAATGCAGCTACAGGGCTGTCGATCCCGCCTGACATGAGTATGAGGCCTTTGCCATTGGTACCGAGCGGAAGTCCGCCGAATCCTCTGATCTTGTCTCTGAAGATGTATGCACCTTCGCGTCTTACATCCACAGTGAGTGTGACCTGCGGATCATGTACATCTACTCTCAGCACTTTGCATGACTTGAGAATGATGGCTCCGACGATCCTTCCGATCTCAGGAGACTGTACGGCAAAAGACTTGTCAGCTCTCTTGCCTTTGACCTTGAATGTCTGAACACCTTCCTCATCGATGATCTTCTGCATGAATTCAGCAGCTACTCTGCCGATCTCATCGATGTTCTTAGGTGCTTCAACTGCAGGGCTTACGGATGCAACACCGAAGACTCTCACGCATTTTGCAATCACATCATCTTCCGGAATATCTGCAGGTACCCTTACGAACATCAGCCCGTCGATCCACTTTGCTTCAGCGTCTTCATAGCATTCGATCGCTTTGCGTACTCTTTCGAGGAGGATCCTCTCAAAGTACGGCTTGTTCATTCCCTTGAGCGCTACTTCACCGCAGCGGACTATATATAATTTCTTTTCCAAAATAATTGCTCCAATCTTATTACTTCTGATGTGTATGAGTTGCGACAGGCACCGTTCATAACGGCGCTGAAGTGATCTACCTGAAGCTCCCCAGTTTGCGGAATCTTGTTACAGCCGCTTTAGTCTTTTCGATGACTTCGTCCATCTCCTCAATAGTGTTGAACTCCGAGAAGCTGAACCTTATAGCACCTTCAATTGCTTTGTGATCCAGTCCCATAGCCTGCAGCACGTGGCTGTCACCTGTCTTGTGCGATGAGCAGGCTGAACCTGTTGACACATATATCCTGTCCTGTTCAAGCGTATGAAGCAGGACTTCGCCGCGGGTACCTTTGAATGTCACATTCAGCACTGACGGACATCTCTTACCGAAGTCATGAAGTGTAAAGCCCTGTTCTTCAGGTCCGTTCAGAATGACATCCGGGAGTTCCGTCATGAGCCCCTTGCGGAGGTACTCGTTTACTTCAGCCATCTTAGTCATTTTGCCCATGAGATCATCATGAGACATCCTTGCAGCAAGTCCGAGGCCTGCGATCCCTGTTGTGTTCTCAGTAGAAGACCTGTACCCGTTCTCCTGTCCGCCTCCGGTGATGAAAGCCGGAAGCTTGAGATCCTTGTTCATGTACAGGAATCCTATGCCTTTAGGCCCGTGGAACTTGTGTCCGCTGACCGACACGAGATCGAACTGCGCGTCATCCATAGGTATCTTACCAAAAGCCTGAACAGCATCTGTATGGAAAACTATCCTTGTGCCATGCTGTCTGTTGTAGTCCCTTACTGCCTTTGCAGCCGGAAGTACAGGCATGATCGCACCGGTCTCGTTGTTCACTGTCATGATCGACACGAGGATGGTATCATCGCTGAGTGCAGCGGCGACATCATCAGGATCGACGCATCCGGCCTTGTCTACATTGAGATATTCTACAGAAAAACCATCATCCGCCAGCCTTCTGCATGTCTCAAGCACAGCAGGATGTTCTACACGTGTCGTAAGGATGCGGCTTCCCCTTCTCTTCATCTTGCGGGCTGTGGAAATGAGAGCCATATTATCGCTTTCTGTTCCGCCTGAAGTGAAGATAACCTCTCCGCCCGGATACATGAGATCTTCTATATTCCTTCTCGCATCGAAAAGGATATTGCCTGCATCGAATCCGAGTGCATGAAGTGAAGAAGGATTGCCGTAATTCTCCTTAGCCATCCTGTACATCAGCTCAGTGACTTCATCATATTGTCTTGTAGTTGCGCTGTTATCGAGATAAATCATGATTATCCATATCCCTACAAAGGCTCCCCGTTAAGAGGAGCCTTTTATAGTGTTTCATATAGTAATTGTACTTATTATTTAGCGAATTCAGTCGCTTTGGTCTCTCTGATAACGTTGACCTTGATCTGACCAGGATATTCGAGTTCTGCCTCGATCTTCTTGGCGATCTCTCTTGCGAGCATAGGTACTTCGTCATCCTTGACCTGGTTAGGCTTGACAGCGACTCTGATCTCTCTGCCGGCCTGGATAGCGTATGACTTGTCAACGCCCTTGGTCGAGTTAGCGATCTGCTCGAGGTTCTCGAGTCTCTTGATATAGGACTCAAGTGTCTCTCTTCTTGCGCCCGGCCTTGCAGCTGAAAGTGCATCGGCTGCGCCTACGAGCATGGCTTCAAGTGTGGTTGCCTCAACATCTCCGTGATGTGACTCAACTGCGTTGATGACCTTCCAGGATTCCTTGTACTTCTTGCAGATATTGACTCCGATCTCGACGTGAGTTCCTTCAACTTCGTGGTCAATGGACTTGCCGATATCGTGGAGGAGTCCGCCTCTTCTTGCAAGCTTAGGGTCGAGACCAAGCTCTTCAGCCATCATGCCGGCAAGAGTAGCAACCTCGATGGAATGCTGCAGTACGTTCTGTCCGTATGATGTTCTGTACTTGAGTCTTCCGAGAAGCTTGACAAGTTCAGGATGGAGGTTGTGAACGCCTGTCTCGAAGCATGCACGCTCTCCCTCTTCCTTGATGATATTGTTGACTTCCTTGGTCGCCTTCTGGACCATCTCCTCGATCCTTGCAGGATGGATACGTCCGTCAACAATCAGTTTCTCAAGAGCGATCCTTGCGATCTCTCTTCTTACAGGGTCGAATCCCGAAAGGATTACAGCCTCAGGTGTGTCATCGATGATGAGATCTACGCCTGTCAGTGTCTCAATAGCTCTGATGTTGCGGCCTTCTCTTCCGATAATCCTGCCCTTCATGTCATCGTTAGGAAGGCTTACTACAGATACTGTACTCTCTGTTACCTGATCTGCAGCATATCTCTGGATAGCTGTCGTGATGATCTCTCTGGCTCTCTTGTCGCCTTCTTCCTTGGCTTCGTTCTCAATCCTGACGATCATCTCGCTTGCATCTTTGCGGATGTCGCCTTCGACCTCCTTGAGGAGTATCTCGCGGGCTTCTTCTCTTGAATATCCTGAGATCCTCTCAAGCTCTGCTACCTGCTTGGCGATATATGCATCGATTTCCTTGTGCTTTTCATTCATCGACTGCTCTCTCTTGGTGAGACCATTCTCACGCTTTTCTATGTTCTCGAGCTTGCGGTCGATGTTTTCTTCCTTCTGAAGAATTCTTCTTTCGGACTTCTGGACTTCGTTCCTTCTGATCTTGAACTCTTTCTCGTAGTCCTCTCTCAGCCTGTGTATTTCCTCCTTTGCCTCGAGAATCTTCTCTTTCTTCAGATTCTCTGCAGTATTCTGCGCGTCGAGCAGCATGTTCTTGGCCTGCATCTCAGCGCTTCCGATTGCTTTTTCTCCGATGTTCTTGCGATAGATATAACCAATCAGTATACCGACAATAAGGAATACAATGCCGATGACAACAGTCATTACTGATGACATGTGCACCTCCTTATGTTATTGAATTTGTAATATATACATATTGTATCTGACAGGTACCCGAACCACATCAGATAGTCAAATTGCATAATAATACTCATTAATTATACTTATATCATTATTGCCAGTCAATGAGTATTATTACCACAAAAGAGCACCCCTGAAGGTGCTCTTCTCTGCCTCTTACTTATTGTATTTCATGTAGTCTCTCATCATGCTCTTCTCGAGTCTCAGCATGTATATCCTGTTTCTGAGACTTCTGTCATAAGGCGCAAGCTGGAAGCGGAAAAACCTGTCAGCCGGAATGCGGTGCACCCTGTCCTTTCCGATCGCCCGTGCCAGATTGGCTCTTGAAACATTGCTTACGATGAAAGGCCTGTCGGCGATCACATACCCGTCAGCATCCGGTTCAGAGCCGCCAAGATAATCTTCAGCCAGGAGACGTGCAAAATTCATTCCGCTTGCCGTCATGTAATAATTGCTCCGCCCCTGCCTTATATTGATCTCAAACACTACATAGCCGCCGCGTTTACTGTCGTACTGGATGTCAAAATGGCATATGCCGGTAAACCCGATCTTCTCGAGAAATGCAGCGAGCGTCTGCATCAGGCCGTCATCCCTTGCGCCGCATATCGCATTGTAATTGCCTATCAGCTCCGGAGTCCTGTCATGCATAAGGATCTGGCCGCCGGACATCATTCTGACTTTGCCCTTCCTGTCGCAGTATGCTGAATAAATGAACATGGAGTCATCATCACCGTCAACATATTCCTGTACAATGAACTTATCAGGATATCCTGAAGCCTGTATCCGTCCCATTACTTCTCTGAACTGGTCAGGCGTGTCTATGCGGTAGCCTTTCTGCTTGCCTTCGAATTCATAATTGAAGTATATGACGTTGCTGGAAGGCTTCATGAATACAGGGTATTCAAAAGGGATCACAAAAGTCTCAGGGTCGTCCGAAACGCAGTCAAAGACAACACTCTTCGGATAAGGAAGTCCGTACTCCTCGCAGACCTCATAAAAAGAATCCTTGTCATCAAGTCTGTCAAACAGTTCTTCGGAAATAACAGGAACGATATAGTCGTCACTTATGGCCTCGATGGTCTTCCTGTTGTGTATTATGTGCCTGACATAATCATCATTAGTGGCAAATACGAACTTTTTGACTCCTCTGTACTTCTCCTCTACCTGTGTAAGCAGCCTTATCAGCACATCAGTATCGAGCAGGTCAGCATCATATAATCTGTCAGAAAACAGTCTGCTGCGGGCAGTCGGAAATATAGGAATTCTCCCGAGCATCACAGTCCTGACCCCATATGCCTCATAGAAAGCACGGGCAACACCATAGCAGTTCATATCTCCGCCGAGTGCAACTGCCATGAAGTCCGTATTTATGGTTTTTCCTGTCTGTCTGTCTTTAATTGCCATAATAATTTATCAGTTTACTGCACTTTATTCTTCAACAGATTTTCTGAGCCGCCTGTTCATCAGCCTGTGATATACCGGTATCAGCTTGCTGTAAGCAAGGAAAACCGGCTTATTGAGGATATAATCGAACTCTCCGATGAACTCCGTGAGTTCTCCGCCCCACTTCTTCTTGAATTCGTACAGTCCGGCAGTGCTTCCTGCTTCCTCAGGCCTTCCGACCGTACCGAATACGTCGAAGACTTCCCGGCCTTCCTCCTTCGCATCTCTTATCTGCTTCTGATAAACAGCATAATTGGCGAAGAATTTGCCGTAATCCATGTCATTGGCAGCGTACAGAGCCCACGTCTTGTCTGCGTACTGCGCATCGAGATATGTAGAGACTATGACTTCAGTCTTAGGCTTGTCTGCCAGACCTTCGAGCTGTTTTTCGACAGCAACGAGTTTCTTTTCAGCCTCTTTGATCTTGCCTGCGACCTTCTTGCCCGTCTTTCCTTCAAGCTCAGCAAGTTCAGCCTTCACATTCTCTCTGTCATTTTCAAGCTTGGCTATTATCTCAGGCACATTCACCTTGCCGAAATACAGCCTTGCAAGTCCGCCGGCCGACATTATGTCGAAGAAATAGCTGAAAAACTCAGGATCATGAGAGTAGAATCCCTGCCTCTTCTCAGTCATTTCCATAAGTCTGGTGAACTCACCGATGTCCTCACTGCCGCCTTCGCAGACAGTTACTCCTGCCTCATGCGACTGGCGGATCCTGGTCTTGGTCGTGCGGCTGTACCTTGACTCGATCTCGTCCATGGTTCCGACGAGCGGTATCCTGAACGTGAATCTCGGCTGCTCGTTTTCGAATCCGTAATTGAGAGGCTTTCTCTTATATCCGAGCTGCTCAAGGTATCTTACAAGATCCTCGTTGCTCTCACCCTCAATCACATTGCCGTCTATATCCACCGTATGCAGCTTGATATCCGGATCGATCCTGAAATAAAGAGCCTTGTGCTTCTTTCCCATAGCCTTGATGCTGTCTGTAATGAATTTAAGAAGCTCGCGGTCTGAATGATCCATAGTAAAGCCGCGGGGGATATAGAAATATGTATAGCCCGCAATAAGCGACCGCTTCAGTACAAGAGCGGTCGCAACAAGTTTTCCGTCTTCATAGACACCCGTATAATACGGTGTGCGGTTCCTTCTCGCAGAGACTTCTCCCCACTCATACGAGCCCAGAAAATGCGCTTTAACAGCACTTTTCTCACTTAAGGCAAGTGAGTTGAACTCATCTCTCCCGAGATTTTCTCTGAATGTAAAATTCCTCATTCTCCAGTTACAGATACTCGATCACGACATCCGCATCGGACGGTGTATCGATGTACTGTATTCCTCTTTTCTCTCTTGTTTCTCTTCCCTTGCCCGGAAGGAATAATATCGTATCGTCATCCATCAGAGTGATGGCCTTCTTGATAGCTTCAACACGGTCTGTGATTATCTCGCAATCGCCGCCTGCAGCTCTGACGAATCCTGCGATCTCTTCGCAGATCTTGTTCACGTCCTCTTCTCCGTAATCCTCTTCGGTGATGATGGAATATACACAGTTCTGACCTGCGATGGTACCCAGCTCTTCTCTGCGGGCAAAAGCCTTGCCGCCCGGGCAGCCGAATACGATCATCATCTTCTTATCCGGGAACTCGTCCTTTATGGTGTCGAAGAACTTCTCATAGCTCAGCTTGTTGTGGGCATAGTCTACGATTGCGATGCGCTTGCCGTCTTCGCTGTAGAAGACCTCCATTCGTCCCGGAGATGTTGCCCTTGCAAGTCCTGAGTGGATGTATTCTCTCGGTACTCCGAGCAAAGTGGCGATAGATATCGCCGCAAGTGCATTCTCTACGTTGATGGTGCCGAATGTTCCGAGTGTGAACTCTTCATCAAAATCATTCCAGCCTTCCACGTCCGTGCAGCGGACTTTCATCGAGACTTTGCCTTCAACTGACTTGATATCGTATCCGTAGATATTTGCAGTCTCATCCTTCTGGCTGAATGCGATGACATACGGGCACGCTTCAGCAGCTGCTCTTATTCTATCCTGCTCATCGCAGTCCAGGTTGATAGCAGCCTTACGGCACTGAGCGAACAGCTTCAGCTTGGATTCAAGGTAGTCGTTGAAATCCGGATGCTCGATCTCACTTATATGGTCAGTTCCTATATTAAGGAATGCACCGGCCTCGAAGGTAACGCCGTCGACACGGTCATACTTCAGCGCCTGGCTGGATACTTCCATGGTCATGTATCTTATGCCGGAATTGACTGCATTATTCATGTGCTGGTACAGCTCCATGATCTCAGGAGTCGTCAGATGTGATTCTTCCTCTATGACGCCGTCATAATTGTCTATACCCGAGCAGATCGCAGTCCTGTGTCCTCCTACGGCAGCCATGCTGTCATCAAGTATGGCTCTGACAAAATATGCTGTAGTTGACTTTCCCTTGGTTCCGGTTATGCCGACAACTCTGAGGCTGTCCGAAAGCCTTCCGTAGTATGTTTCAGCTATTACAGGCATAGCAAGCCTTATATCCGAAACTATGATCTCAGGGCATATAAGTGTGCCGTAACCATACAGATCCTCTGAAACATAGCAGGATGCTCCCGCAGCGAGAGCGTCTTTCAGATACTGTTCTCTGAAGTGTGCGCCCTTGCACACGAACAGGTATCCTGCCTCGACCTCTCTTGAGTTGTATGTCACTCCGGTAATGTCTTCCGAGTATGCCCCACCGTTGACTTTAACGAGGAGTTTTGCCCTTCTCAGAGCATCTATAAGTGCGTTAACCGTAATTGTCCTTGACATTGATATCACTTTCCTTTCAGTCAGGTATCAGGCCCTCGTCTCTGAGGCTTACATATCTGCCGCTGCCGATTATAACATGGTCGACAAGTCTGATGCCCAGAATTCTTGAAGATTCCAGTAATCTTTTCGTCAGTAATACATCTTCTTCGCTCGGCTCCGGATCACCGCTCGGGTGGTTGTGGGCCACGATCACTGCCGCAGCACCCCTTCTCACCGCAGGCGAGAACACCTCGCGTGGATGTACCAGCGTCGTATCCAGACTGCCGATCGATATTATGCTCTTGGATTCGACCTTCATCCTGGTATTGAGATAGACTGCCATGAAGAATTCCCTGTCTTCATACATCGTCTCTTTAGTCAGAAGATCGGCTACATCCGTACTGTCTGTGAGACGGCACGATGTATCCATTACTCTGTCAGCGATCAGTCTTTTGCTTAGTTCAACAGCTGCGATTATCGAGCACGCCTTGGCATCTCCGATTCCCTCGATACCTGTCAGCTCCTTTGCATCTGCCTTGCTCAGACCTCCTGCAATGGTATCTGCATATGCTATTACTTCCTCAGCAAGCTGAACGGCTGATTTTTCGCTCGTTCCCGTCCTTATTACAAGAGCCATAAGCTCTGCGTTACTCAGTGTTCCGGGACCTGCAAACATGAGTTTTTCCTGCGGCCTTTCGCGTGCAGGCATATCCTTGATCTGCATATTCATCTCCCTTCCGGGAGCACACATCGTAAGGATATCATACTTCAAGCCCCGCTCACAGGAACGAGGCTTGAATTATACGTGTTTTCTTGGTGTCGTTATTCTGAGACTGCATGCAGCCCTGCAAAATCCTCACCTGTCTTTTCTCTGATGAGATCAATGACAGCTTCGATGTTTTCCTCCTTGGACATATCCGACGTGTCAAGCAGGACAGCATCATCTGCCTGTTTCAGAGGATGATAATCTCTGTGAGAATCCTGATAGTCTCTCTTCTGTATCTCATCGAATATCTGATCATAGTCCGCCGTCTTGCCTGCCTCCAGCAGCTGAAGGTAGCGGCGTTTTGCCCTTACCTCAGGGGCAGCCGTCATGAATATCTTGACCTCGGCATCAGGTATGACGATCGTACCGATGTCTCTGCCTTCCATTATGACGTTCTTGGTCGCAGCCAGCTGCTTGCTGAGAGCATCTGCCTTGGCTCTGACGCATGGAAGCTTGGAGATATCCGAAGCGGCCATCGAGACCTCATTCGTCCTGATGAGTCCGCTGACATCCTCGCCGTCAAGATACATATGATTATCGTTGAAATCTATCTCTGTACCGGCGAGCATCTTCTCAACTGCCTCCGTGTCAGCTGGTGAAACTCCCTCACGGAGCGCCTTAAGACCCATCGATCTGTACATCGCTCCGGTATCAATATATTCAAGGCCTAGCCTTGCTGCAACTTCTTTTGCTATACTGCTTTTGCCCGTGCCTCCCGGACCGTCAATAGCTACTCTGATCATATGATTAGTCTCTCCTGAAATAATAATGTTTGCTGATTATCTGAGCTTGTTGATCTCGTCAATGAATGTATCAACACTCTTGAACTCCTGATATACCGAAGCAAATCTTACGTATGCTACCTGGTCTATCCTCTTGAGTTCTTCCATGATAAGTCTGCCGATCATGGTCGACTGGATCTCCTTCTCCATTGTGTTGCTGAGACCGCGCTCGATGTTGTCTGCTATCCTCTGGACATCATCATAAGTGACCTTGGTCTTCTGGCAGGCCTTCATGATACCGTTGATGATCTTGTTCTTGTCAAAGCTCTCGCGTGTGCCGTCCTTCTTGACTACAACAAGCAGAGAATTTTCGATCTTCTCGAATGTTGTGAATCTCTTGTGGCATTTTGCACACTCTCTTCTTCTTCTTGTAGCAAGACCGTCTTCAACAGGTCTTGAATCGACAACCTTGGTGTCTTCGTAATTACAATACGGGCATTTCATAGCATCCCTCCGTGAAAAACTCCCTCATACCAAGGCTCCCTTAGCTGAGCCTCTGTAATCCAATACATATTAAGAGTACCACAATATGTTGTGTTTTTCAATTATTGATGCACTATGTTGATGCAGCAAAAAAGCTCCGTATTACGGAGCCCGTTCTGCCTCATATTATAGATCAAGAGTCCGAACTGTTTTCTTCCTCTTTCTTCTTAAGTGCCGCTGCTTTTCTTGCCTCTGCTCTCTGTCTCTTGAGCTGAGCGTTCTTATCTGTGAGATACCACCATGCTACAGCACAGGCAGCGACGAAACAGGCGGCAATAAAAATGATTCCGATGTGACTGATAAAATAATCCATAGCCCTGTCCTCATTATGATATGAATATCGCGGGACCAGGCAGTCCTGAACCCGCGACCTTTATCACATATTACCAGATTAGCAATACTTCTTAGCTGTCTCGCAGAGTGTAGCGAAACCAGCTGCATCATAGATTGCCATCTCGGCGAGCATCTTACGGTTGATCTCGATGCCGGCCTTCTTGAGTCCGTTCATGAGCTTGCTGTAAGAAATTCCGTTAGCTCTTGAAGCTGCGTTGATTCTTGCAATCCAGAGTCTTCTGTATTCTCTCTTCTTGTTCTTACGGCCTGCATATGCAGATCTCAGGCTTCTCATTACTGCAGGGTTAGCAGCTCTGAAAGTGTTCTTTCTTCTGCCGTAGAAACCCTTAGCCTGCTTCAGAATTTTCTTATGTCTCTTATGAGCGTTAACGCCCTTCTTTACTCTTGCCATATCTATACACCTCCTGAATTACTTAGCCATTGATCTCAGCATACGCTTCAGATCTGCACTTGTAAGAGTAGTAGCCTTACGGAGGCCTCTCTTCCTCTTTGCTGTCTTCTTGGTAAGGATATGGCTCTTGTATGCCTTGTTTCTCTTAACCTTGCCGGAGCCTGTAACGTGCAGACGCTTCATAGCGCCTCTGTGTGACTTCATCTTGTTCTTAGCCATTTTGGGTTCTCTCCTCCTATGTGAATGTTTTGTCTACTTCTTATCTTTCTTCGGCGCCAGGAACATGTTCATTCTGCGGCCTTCCATCTTGGCAGGCTTTTCGATAACACCATATTCCGAAACCATATCAGCGAACTTAGCCATGGCATCAAAGCCGAGCTGTGTGTAGTCGCGCTCTCTTCCGCGGAATCTCAGTGAGACTTTGACCTTGTCGCCGTCCTGCAGGAACTTCATTGCTGTCTTGGCCTTGACCTGGACATCATGATCCTCGATGGATGCGCTCAGTCTGATTTCCTTGATCTCTGTCACATGCTGATTCTTCTTTGCGGTCTTTTCCTTCTTCTGCTGCTCGTAACGGTATTTGCCGTAGTCGAGTATCTTGCATACAGGAGGAGCTGCATTAGGCGAGATATTGACAAGGTCAAGATCTGCCTTCTCTGCTCTGCTGAGAGCTTCGTCAATGCTGACGATACCTACCATTTCGCCGTTCTCATCGATAAGGCGGACCTCAGATGCTCTGATCTCCTCATTGATCTGGGTCTGTTTGTTGTCCTTAGTACTAATTGTTCTTACCTCCAATTATCTAACCGGGAACAGTACGAATAATTAAAAATTGCGGACACACAAGCATCCGCAACAATAGAATTCTCTCTACGTATTGAGCCCTGCCAACGCTAGTCTGCAAGGCGAGAAGCGGATAACTTCTGCTTTGACCTCAATTATTATAAGCAGAGTATACCGCAATGTCAACAGGATTCTCTGATAATTCTTGATAATAACTGAATGATTCTCTATAATTCTGATGTCGTACTAATAATAATCAAAAAGGGATAATAATGAAAGTAATACTTGCATCAAAATCACCAAGAAGAATCGAGATCCTGCATAAGCACGGCATAGATGCGGCTATCATGCCGACAGATACAGACGAGACCCTGCCGGAAGGCATCGGGATGAATGCTGCTGTCGAGATGCTTGCAAAGCGTAAAGCTGAAGCATGCTACGAAGCAGTGAAGGATGATCCGAAGTGGTCAGGTCACATTATAATCGGCGCGGATACCATCGTATGGAAAGATGAACTCATGGGTAAGCCTGCAGATCACGATGATGCCTATCGCATGCTCGACTCCATAAGAGGCACCTTCCACTATGTCGTTACCGGTGTCGCACTTATAGATACAGATACCGGCACCTGCAATGTCTTAAGCGATACCACTAAGGTGTGGTGTAAGAACTATACAGATGCCGATATTCTCGATTACATATCCCGCGAAGAGCCTTATGACAAGGCCGGCTCATACGCCATTCAGGGTTACTTC
>CACWYF010000011.1:0-4165 GCA_902765035.1 uncultured Eubacteriales bacterium | reverse complement strand
TTACTTCGGCAGATACATCGATCACATCGATGGCGACTATGAAAATGTAGTCGGCCTGCCATACTACAGGATCGAGCCCCTCATTCAGGATTATCTCTGATACTCCATTCAGTTATCTTCAGGCATTATACCTGCTATCAGGCCGGTTCATCTTCTGTATCTTCTCCTTGAAGTTCGTCTGGCTGCATAGATGAATATAAGCTCAGTCACAGCAAGTACAGTTACAATTGCATAGATCTTCAGCAGGTTGTTATCACCTGTCTTCGGAGCCGGAGACTTCTCCGGCTTTTTTGTTATATAAACAGTCTGTGCCTTATCTTCCGGGTTGCAGTGCTCATCGATCAGCACAGTGCCCGAATACAGTCTTTCGAAAACTACTATGGCATGATCCGTCAGAGAACTTGTGTCAGTCCTGAACTGTAATTGTGTAGTTCCGTCACTTGATGAAGGAGTAAAAGCAGCTGAAGAAGTTACTTCCAGAAGTTTCCCTGAAGTCTGATCATACAGTTCGCCTTCCAGCCTGTACTCCTGCTTAACTGAGAGATTCCTGTATGCTACTGTATCGATGATAAGAGAATCCCTGTCACCGGTTATAAGATGCTTCCCGTCTTCACCTGTAGCTTCTGTGTAGGCAATCCCGCCGTAATGCACCGTCTGATCCTCATCATCAGGATTCTCATGCTTCTGAAGCTCGACAGGAACAGTTTCTCCTTCGATGTCGTGAACTTTGCTGAGTCTGTACAGTTTTTCAAAAGCCACCAGTGAAGATTCTTTCGTGAATGCTGACGAGTCCACAGTGAATTCAAGGTCGATCGTCATCTCATCCGATACTGCTTCAAATTCCTGTTCTGCCTCTTCCTTTCCGATGGCTTCCCCTGTATCCTTATTGATAAGTTTACCGGTCACTTTATATCTGCGGCCTTTTATCAGACCGGATATTGCGACTTTATCAGTGATCCTCTCATTCTGAGAAAAAACTCCTGCATGAGATGATGTAGCTGCGTCCGCAGCCTGAGTACCAATTGTTACTGGTCTGTTTTTCATCGTGACCTTATTAGCAACTTTATCAGCTTTTACCTCGAACTCAGCGTCTTCAGCTACATCGTAGCCATACGGAGCTGTGATTTCTCTCAGAATATACTTACCGTCAGGCAGCGCCTTAATAAGATGCGGCCCATTTCCTGAGATCCATTCCTCAACAATATTTCCAGCTGAATTAATTACCTGAAGCTTTGCTCCAGGAAGCTCCTCTGAAGTTGCAGCATCGGTCTTACTTATATATGTTTCATGATGCATTTCATGTGATGTTATCTGATAATCATATACAGTTATGCTGTTATCAAGGTCTGCCCTGGCGGATACTATATGCATTCCCTCTTCATATTTGTTTATTACACTTTTTTCTGAAAACCTGTCAGCGACATATCCGGGTGACGCCTTCCTCTCTTTAATATAATATCTGCCAGGTTTCAGTTTATCTCCTGTCCTTTCGTCCGTGTCGAGAGTCCCGCATCCTTTCTCATCTGTCGTGATCTCACCGACTTTTTCATTCCTGTCAAGGTCATTATCTTCAAGATATACGTCATATACTGCACCTGCAAGTGAACCTGCAGAGTGCTTCCTGCTGCTGCCCTCTGCTGAAGGCTGACCTGTTTCTGCGTCTACTTTCCTGACAGCCAGACTTACTGACTTGTATTCTTCGTCATGAGTAAGCTTGTCATCATATCTGACAGTCAGCGAGTTCTGACCGTTAACTGACAGCTTTGCGGTCTCACCTGTTAGTCTTACTGTTCCCGTATAAACGCGCTTGTCTACTGCCATTCCTTTGGGTGCTTCAGTTTCTCTCAGTCTGATTACTACAAGTGGAAGAACATTCCTGCCGTTTTCCATATACATCTTACCGCTTAATGGTTCATCTGAGGCAAAGTCGATACCAGCTGTTTTCAGTCCGTCAGGTGTCTCCATATATCTCGTTTCATATATCCATGATGCCTTTAGTGTCGAGTCGTCAAGTACAGGGTCATCAGGGTCAGTATCATAATATGTGAGCTCGTATTTAGTTCCCGTAAGTCTTTTATATCCGTAATTATCATTTTCCTTGACGAGCACCATACCGAAATCCGCAAAAGCCGGTTCCTCATGTGAAGTAAACACAGCCGGTTTATTAATGTCATTATCTGTGGTGACATTTACACTCAGAATTTTTTTATCCAGCCTGAAGCCTTTTGATGCAGCAGTCTCTCTTGCATAATACGTTCCCGGTTCGATCTCAATAAGATCAGTAGTGCCGTCATTATTTGTTATAAATTCGATCGCGTTTCCGTTAACGTCTTTTGCCTGCGACGTACATCCGGCATCGGTATATAGTCTGTACTTTGCTCCTGAGAGAGAGTAGTTAACATGAAATGATGAAACATAGTCATTATTTCGTTCTGACTGTTTCTTAATTAGAGTCACATATCCGGTCAGCGGGTGAAGACTAACAGTAGTAGACTTGTACAACACCTGTGTTCCGGCCAGACCATTGCTGACATTATTCTTATTGCTTACTGGTCTGAACGTGATACCGACACGAACTTTTCCTGTTCTGGGGTCTGCAGATATTATCTTGCATGTATAAATGAATTTTGCTTTTCTGTTTGCCATGGCCTTGGTAGGCCCTGAAATGCATACAGCAGCAATTGATTTCAAAGTAGTATTCTCCTTGAGCCACCCGTTGGTCGGATCCATGTATCCAATTGATCCGTGGCTTCTGATGATATGATCTCTGAGAATAGCCTTGCCTGTGAACTTCTGTCCGGCTTTCGGAAATGCATTCTGTGTTTTTCCGGCCTCTGCGGCTTCGTGACTAACATCTGAATACGTGATCGTACCGTCTTCATCATCTGCCACATCATATGTATTAGTGTTCTCATCTACTATATCTTCCTTCTTCTGTGCTACTTTGATATAGATATATCCGTCGCCGTCCAGAGCTATGGATACAGGCTTTCCTTCTCCTGAGACCTCTGGATCGGGATTATTCACAGCCTCATCTTCCGTTGATCCATAGGCTGCACGTATATAGCTTCCGTTTACGCACTGTATCCTCACAGAGCTTCCTCTCGCGAGCTCGCGCTTATAACCGTTACGGATCACCTCGTCATACTTGATCCCTGATTCCTCTGCATCATAATCAGAATCTATAGCTGCGTTGACAGATTCCGCTCCTCTGAGTATGAATACTATTTCAGTCATTTCATCAGCGTCATACTCATCTGTATCTGTCTGCCATTCATGATAATTGCTTACTGCATTATCTTCTGCTTTATCTCCATCTTTATTTTCATCAGCAGCAGTATCAGCTGCAGTTTTTGAGTCGTTATTATCGTTATCCTCCGGTTCAGTGCTTTCAGATGATTCTGCCTTCATCGCCGGCGATGTATCCCGTTCTGCTGCGAGAACTCTTCCGACTCCCGCAGAAGGTGTTATTAAAGTCATGATGACCGCGATCGCGATCAGTATCTTTATATATCTTTTCATGCTGATCACTCCTTTTATCCCGCTATGCCGAATGACCGGCTCTCTATTCTCACTATCTGTTTGTCCAAAAACATCTTCACTCTGTTGATGTCTTCTGTCTCAATGATCTCTCTCAGCTGAGACAGTGTCTGTCTGTCGTCTTTACCGAGTCCGCTGTTTATTCTTTCAGTAAACTGCATCAGTTTCTGAGGCAGTCTCATTTTCCTGATATCCGGATAAAACATTATCCTGAGCTTTCCCGCGGTAAGTGTGCCTCCCTCCGTATATATAAGTTCAGGCTCCAGCAGGTAATTCTCCGGGCCTATCAGATATCCATGTACTGCTTCACATACTGATATCAGTGATCTCAGAAGTATCAGCCTTTCAAAGATATCCAGTGCATCTGTATCCAGACGTGTGAGTCTGCCCGGTCTGTATGAGAATCTGTAGGACTGACCATCTCTTACGATCGTCATGCGAACAAAATACGGGCAGTAATTATGCGTAAGGATCTCCTCCATGTATGCAGGGATCCTGTACCCGTTCAGACCATGTTTTATGGTGTCCATAAGTATCCCTCCGTTTTTTCATTTCTGTGGTGTGTGTTTCATTTTTTATCCGCCGCATTTGGAGCACGGTGTGTACCCTCTTGCGACCGCATCTT
>CACWYF010000010.1:4337-18692 GCA_902765035.1 uncultured Eubacteriales bacterium | reverse complement strand
CAGAAGGCTATGCTGCGTAAGCTCCTCGAGTTCAGCTTTACGGAGAGCGATGTGGCTAATATGCCGAGCTGGAGGACGAGAGCGCTCGAGGAGATGATCCGTGAGCGGGCGAAAATGCTACTCGAATCTTAGGGGAACAAGGGACTCAATACATATGAAAATGATAATAATAGAACATCCTCGGCTTCTGCTGATGAAGAAGAATAAGGGAACTAAAAAAGAAGTGAAAAATAGAGAATGCAATGTAGATAGCAGCAAAAAAGTCTTGCTTTTGCATGCTGAGTAGTTTAATATTATTGGGCGTGTCCAGACGGGCATGCAGTTAATTTATTACTTTCTGCACCGTGCGAAACGGTGCCAATATGACCACAGGAGGTGTCAACATGAGAGATTATGAACTTCTATTCGTGCTTGATCCGACTCTGGACGAGGAGACCAAGGCTAACCTGATCGAGACTGTTAAGTCAGTTATCAATGCAGGCGGCGAGGCTGGTGAAGCTGATGTATGGGGCGAGAGAAGACTTGCTTACAGCATCAACAAGAAGAACACTGGTTACTACGTAGTTCTCCCGTTCAAGGCTGATGCTGAGCTCCCTAAGGAACTCGACAGAAGACTCAGGATCAATGAGAACGTAATGAGACATATCATCGTTTGCCAGGACGAAGAGTAGTCAAGGGACAGGAGGTCTGAGATGAATCAAGTTATTTTGATCGGAAGACTCGCAAGAGATCCGGAGCTCAGCTACACACCTAACACCCAGAATGCTATGTGCAGATTCACAATAGCAGTCGACAGACCGAGAAGGCAGGGCGAAGATGCCGGTGCTGACTTCATCCGTATCACAGTATGGGGAAGACAGGCTGAGACATGCGACCGTTACCTCTCCAAGGGAAGACAGGTAGCTGTACAGGGAAGGATCCAGACCGGAAGCTACAAGAACAGAGAAGGCGTTACCGTTTACACAACGGATGTCGTTGCTGACAGAGTTGAATTCCTCGGCGGCGGCCAGGGCGGCCAGAACGGCGGTCAGGGCAGCTTCAACCAGGGCGGCGGCTCATTCGGCGGCGGATATCAGGGCGGTAACAACAACGCACCGCAGCAGAGCGGTAACTTCGGCGGACCTGAGGAAACATTCGGATCAGACAACACATCCGGCAACCAGGACTTCGGTTTTGGCGGATTCGATGATCTCCCGGATACATTCCAGGCAGCGGAAGATGATATTCCATTCTAATCTATAGGAAAGGAGAAAAGCACGAATCATGGAAAGAAATTCAAGACCTAAGCGCATGAATACAGGCATCAGAAGACGTAAAGTCTGCCAGTTCTGTGCTGACCAGGACAAGAAGATCGACTACAAGGATGCAGAGACTCTTAAGAAGTACATCACAGAGAGAGGCAAGATCCTCCCTAGAAGAGTCACGGGCACATGCGCAATGCACCAGAGAGCAGTTGCTAAGGCAATCAAGAGAGCAAGAGTCGTTGCTATCCTGCCGTTCGACGCAGAGCAGTAAGCCAGCGATCTTACAGATCAAACATGAACACCAAAAATCCCGTATCGTGAAGATACGGGATTTTTCGTTGCGTTTATTGTAATGGCTCGTACCAGGTGCTGCTATAAGCAGATACTGGCTATCTGTACATATTATTCAGAGAGTAAAGCGTATTGGTCCTTTTTACATGATATGAAACATAGTCGTGGACCTGACTGGTTGAATAATAGAATCCGGCATAGAACTGCTTGCCATCATGGAAGATACACTGGAGCTCGTTGCCCGGTGCGCGTCCGTATGGAAATATCACCTTTCCGACGAGCTTACCCGACATCGTGTGTACAGTGACCATGCTGTACTTTTTCTTACCCTTGAAGCTCCTGACATCATAAATGTAATTTCCGACACTGTCCATTCCCTGATTGAGAAGGTCGGTCCTCTTGCCTTTAAGCTTAATATACTTCTTCGGGTTCAGGTTGCCGTCGAAAATGATTACATTGTTGTTGCCTCGGAGCCGGCCTACATAGCAGTTTTTCTGGGCGTTATATGCTATCGCGGTGAAGCCTTTGTATTTGCGTCTTACGGATTTAGGAAGGTTCTTGACCTTCCTGGTCAGCTTGATGTCCTTGTATGATTTGACAGTAAGCTTGTTCGGATCTATGAATACGGCTCTCTTGCCCTTGACTCTGCAGCAGGTCGCGACGAGAAGATTCTTCCTTGTATTGTATGTCAGGCAGTTTGCGTGATAGACAAGAAGTGGGGAAGAGACTTTGACGACCTCTTTTGTGCTGATTTTGACTTTGACTATCTTGCATTTCTCGACGTTCCTGTTATACAGGGTCAGATATGCATATCCCGCATTGGCGCATGCGCCCTGAAGGGTGTCATAGCCATAGAGCTTCTCGCCTGCGGCTGATCTGTAGTCAAAAGTGCTGTTGCCCTTCTTGATGAGAGTCATAGAGGCAGTACGCTGCTTCGAGGTTTTCTTCTTGCTGGCTGCACTGACATCAGTCAGAGGCAGTATAAGAACTGAAGTAATGCATACTGCAAGTGCTGTTACGAGAGCCAGTATGCGGCTTTTTTTTCTGTAATTCATGTAAGCACCTTCTCCCTTGTGGTATCTGATCTGATTATATCACTGTGCCCCTATTGATTACGATTCGACTGACGGAAGCACTGCTCCGCCGAACGGCATCGCGATGACGCGGGCACCCGGCCCGTGTTTTTTCATGGCTTCGTCGAAGGCTGCCTGAGCCGTGTCGGCAGGTATGAAGAAGAGACTCTTCACGAACTCCGGATCCATTTCAGAGATGAGGTATATCTCTGCCTTCTGCATGACCATGGCGATGGCTGCCGCCTTGTGCCCGCCGAGTTTGAAGTCGGCATGGATGCGGTCGATGAGATCCTGAGGCTTTTCAGCCTCTGTGAACCACTTCTCGAAAGTCGCGTTGCCGAGGCCCTCGTTGCAGGCGCCGATCAGGATTATGGTGCCGCCGTCTTTGATGATGTGCTTGGAGTTATCCAGAGCCTTCTGAGTCTGGTACAGGTTGGCGTCTTTAGGCGCTCCGCCCTGGCTTACCAGGATTATATCTGCAGGTTCCGGGACTGACACGCGGTACATCCTGTCAAGATACTTGCAGCCGACTCTGTGCGCATCTACGACATCGCCTGCGACGGCGTAGACGATCTTCTTGTGCTCATCGAGGACGCAGTTGACTATGAAGTCCACACCCAGCATCGCACATGCTTCTTCGAGATCCTCACGGACAGGGTTGCCTTCGAGCTTGCCTGTGCGCGCATCCTCTGAGATCATCATGCGGTGGTTCATCTGGATCGCTGCAGGAGTCGAGACGCCCGGCATGATCGCTTTGCATCCGCCCGAGTAGCCGGCAAAATAGTGGAATTCTATATTGCCGAGACATATGCGGATATCCGCCTCGACGACTCTGCGGTCATAGTCTACAGGCGTGCCGCTCTTAGTAGTGCCGAGGTGTACAAGATCCTCACGGCTGCTGTCCACTACGGCGACTTCGTTATAGCAGCGGTCACCGACAAGACGGCGGTGTTCCTCTTCTGTATTGTTCCTGTGCGAACCGAGTGCGATGATTACCGTTATATCTTCAGGTCTGCATCCGCCGGCGTACAGTTCATCCAGAACCGACGGGAGCACATCGTAGCTTGGAAGCGGGCGTGAAACGTCACTGGTGACAATTACGACTTTAGGGCGTCTTCCGGCGCTTTCCGGCTGGCTGGCATCAGGTGAAGCAAGTTCTCTGATTTTCTCTGCCACAATCTCTCTCAGCTTCCCGGTGCCGATCGGGTTCTCAAGGGCATACTTTACGGCATCAGCGCCACGGCGCTCGTGCTCGACAGGGTTGCTCATAAGAACGCCGACGAGGTTTTCATCGGGCACATCAACTGTCTGTATTTCTTTTCCGTAACCGAATTCTATTTTCATTTCTTTTGCTCCAATCATACTAAAAGGCGGGTATTCCCGCCTCTTAATTTTGCCGTATTTTCCGTTTTTATGCAAGCTGTTCCGCTGATTGGACCGGCCGCGGAATTCACCGCACATTTTGCCTGCCTACTTCTTAAGATCATTGATGTTCAGCGGCGTCTTCCAGACGTAGTCTGTCCTGTTCGGCGTGTTGATCAGGAGCTGCAGGTAGCCGTCGTTTCCGACTACTGCACTCTCGATCTCGCCGAGTGTGATGCGGATCGATCCGAGATACTTGCAGTCGGATGCGCGGTATACATCAAGGTAATTGGTTTTGTGCTTGTTTGCGCCGCTGACGCCGTGGAAGATGAATCCGTCCTGAGCGCCGCAATCCTGAACGTGAGTCTTGCCGCTGTGTTTGCATCTGCTGAACAGCTTCTGGTGTTTGAACCTGCCGTCCGCGCTGTATATGCGGATGCCCGTCTCCGAAGAAGCATAGATCACATTGGTCGTCTTGTCATAGGCGAGACCTGATGATGAGTACGGTGTTTTGGATTTGCCGTATTTATTGGTCCTCGGGTTCCATGTATAGATCGTTGTCTGGCCGCCCTTGAAAATATAGCAGAGGCCCGTTTGAGGATCCCAGGTTATTCCGTTCGGGTGACCGATGTTGAATGCAAAACCTCCGGATTTCGTCTTCTGTCCGTTGGCTGAATAGGTGACGATCGCCTGCATCGGGTTCATGCCGTAGAGGATGTAGTATTCCGATCCGGTAAAGGTCATCGCCTGCGGAACGAGAGCTTTGCTGAAGCCGGTGATTTCGAAGAGCTTGCGGCAGTTGCTGTTGTCAAAAGTATATACGTAACGCGCTTTGCCCCCGTTGGTAGGGTTGCTGAGAAGACCTGCAACGAGCCTGTCGCTGGATACTTCGAAAGGCACGCTTACCTTAGTCGCGGTCTGGCCGCCGTATGTCACATCAACTCTGTATGTGTACTTGCCGGCCGGCAGTGTGCCGAATGGCAGGGCCTTATCTATGCTGTAGATATCGAATCGCTTGGCGTTTACCTGTCTGGTCTGGGAAAATGCCCACTGGCCGCTCGCGTTGACGACTCCGACGGTGACGCTGGTTATAGGCTCAGGCGCATTGACAATGCCCTTTACAGTGAACCTGCCGCCGACCTCCAGGATCGAAGGGTTGCTCTGACCGTCAACTGTGACCTTGGACAGAACTGCCTGGGCTGCCTGAGCCGAAACAGCCGGAGCGGCTGAGCCGAGGCTTACATATTTATCGCGGATATAGTAGGTCCCGCCGTTGATGGAGGCTCTGTACCATTTCTGGCTTGTGCCCTTCAGCTTGGCCTCGGACAGAATAGTTATGGCCTGTCCTTTTGACACTGATCCTTTTCTGCTCATGCCTGTGGTAGGGCCCGTCCTGTAGTTGGCGCGGGACACAACTGTGGCCGGGATGTTCGCATACGTAATGCTGTCAATCAGGTCGGATCTGATGTAACCCTCTTTCCCGTTGACCGAAATATAGTACCAGCGCTTGGTTGCCTTGGTGCTTTTGCTCGTGAAGACCTCCCTGAGGATGGTCACTCCCGTGTTATCTGAAACCATCGCAAGCTGTTTGGAGCCCGTGTTCGTGTGGGCTCTTAGGCACGCACCGCCCGAAGCGTTGATTTTGCCCGATGCCTGAGCCGATGCCGCATGGACATCCGTACCGCCCATGCCCGGAACCGCGGCCGTAAAGCACATGGCCATGACAAGCAGCATGACCAGCAGGTGCGTGACCGATGCATTCATGCGCCTGGCTCTTGACGTATTCATTTTGCGTTTATTCATTGCAGTATACATAGTTCTCTACTCCTAAAGTGCGCTTTAGTGAGACATAAAACGCCTGAAAAGGCGATAATTCCGTATACTACGATTATTCTTTTCGCTGCGGGGAGGGTCAATTAAACTTTACGTTCTTAAAGATTAATATGTTGTAAGGAGTTAAGTCTCAGGCTAACACAGGAATAGTGTTCAGATTAGGAAAAAGAGAAAAGGGCACTATGTAATTTGCATGATACATAGAATAGAAGTGAAAAACATAATGTTACAGAAGGAAAGAATGAGAATGGACACTATGTAATTTGCATGATGCATAGATATAGAAGTGAAAAACATAATGTCACAGAAGGGAAAAATCAGAATAGACACTATGTTTCGGGAAGAGAAGGGAAAAAACAGAGGGAAAAATAGTGTCATTTTGCATGAATGAATAAACTGACACTATGATTCGGGAAATGGCTGAAAATCCCGACAATCTACACATTACGGAGAGTTAATCTTATATAATCTATACACAACAGGATTTTGCGCCAAAAAGCTGAAAAAGCTTGAAAAATAAGCATGCCAGGCTCATAATACAGCAGTGTGCGCAAACGGCGCAGAATTCAGTGAGGAGCATCTGCCCATTGGTGACATCCTGGCTCATGACAGAGGCTCCGGATAATAGAAAGAAGGTTTCTTATCAAATGAGAGAATGGATATACAGAGCCATCTACTGGGTTGCTGAGATGCATGACCGCATACTCAGCATCAATGACCAGGGAGGATGGTACTTCAACGACAAGCAGCTTCATTTCATAGTTATAGGCGTACTGGGGATGGTAGGCATTTTCATCTGCTATCCGCTGTTCAGGCTTCTGGCAAAATACGATCACGAGATGGTCATCGCGTTCCTCTATGTGTTCACGCTGGTGCTTGTGGTCTCGTTCGCTATCGAGATCGGACAGTGGTACTCGGGTACCGGCAGAATGGATTCTGAGGACATGGCGTATGGAATCGCCGGGTTCCTCATAATGTTCCTTATCTTTGCATTCATCCGGGCGCTGGTCCTGGCGATAAAGAGCCTGGTCGGCCGTGATGAAGAGCGCGAAGCAGAACGCAGGCGGCTTGCAGGTAAGCACTAGGGCCTGCCGCCCGTATCTGAATGGCGATTATTTCTCCGGAAAGCATCAGCATATTCCTATATAATCAACGGCGTATTTCTAATATAATCAACGGCATATTTCATATAGTCAACAGAATGTTCTCATAAAACAAGACAGGTTATTTCTCATATAAGCATCGGCATATTTCTTAATAAAGAGGGGCGCCTCCCGTACTTGCTGAGGGGCTTCTGAACAGTTATTTTTCTACAGCAATCAAAAAATCCGAACAAATTTCAAAAAAGACCAGTTAATGGTCGTACGACTCCGAACGGCATGATATGTACTGACAAAAACACAGCACAGCATGGCGAATAGATTTGAGTTGACATCATTAAAGTGGGAAAATCTATCGTGTATTTTTTCGATACAAAGAACCAGAGACAAGGAGACTGCATCATGAAGAAAGTCGGAATCATCATGGGAAGCGACAGCGATCTGCCTGTAGTAAAGAAGGCAACAGGCGTACTTGATGAGCTGGGCATCCCTTACGAAGCACATGTTTACTCCGCACACAGGACACCTGCCGAAGCAAGGGCATGGTCGCTGAACGCAAGAAAAGACGGATTCGGCGTAATCATCGCTTTTGCCGGAATGGCTGCACACCTGGCGGGAGCCATCGCTGCAAACACTACACTTCCGGTCATCGGCGTTCCTTGCAAGAGTGCCGCATTCGACGGAATGGACGCTTTGCTCTCGACAGTCATGATGCCGAGCGGCATCCCTGTCGCAACAGTCGCAGTTGACGGAGGCAAGAATGCTGCTTTGCTTGCAGCTGAGATACTCGCGGTAGCTGATGAAGAGCTCGCAGACGTGCTGGATGCAAGAAGATCCGCAGAGGCAGAAGCAGTCCTCGTAAAAGACGAAGGAATCGCAGAGAGGCTGAAGTAGTCGGCCGCTGAGAGGCTGAAATAGTTAATAATTGTGAGGGGCGGGCTCCCAGTGGGGCAGGATCTCACCAACCAGGGATAAAAAAGGAGAACACTATGAAACTTGTTTACACAGGAAAGACCAAGAACGTATTTGAGATGGAGAACGGCAATTATCTGCTGAAGTTCAAGGATGATGTTACAGGTAAGGACGGAAAGTTCGATCCGGGCGAAAACCAGATCGGTCTGACCATCGAGGGCGTTGGTGATTTCAACCTGCGCATGACTGACTATTTCTTCGGAAAGATCAACGAGGCTGGTATCAGAACTCATTTTGTAAAGGCTAACTTCGAGGATACAACTATGGAAGTAAAGCCGGCTAAGGTTTTCGGCCACGGACTCGAGGTAATCTGCAGACTTAAGGCTGTAGGCAGCTTCATCAAGAGATACGGCGAATACATCGAGGCAGGTACTGATCTTCCTTATTATGTAGAGACTACTTTCAAGAACGATGCACTCGGTGATCCGCTGGTAACCAAGGACGGACTGGTAGTTCTCGGCGTTATGACTGAGGAGCAGTATGATGACCTCAGAGACATGACTCAGAAGATCACCAAGATCGTTGCTGACGACATGAAGGAAAAGGGACTCGACCTCTACGACATCAAGTTTGAGTTCGGTTATGATGCAGACGGTAAGGTAATGCTGATCGACGAGATCGCTTCCGGCAACATGAGAGTTTACAAGGACGGCGAGTACGTTGAGCCGCTGGAACTCAACAAGCTGTTCTTCGCAGAGTAAGAGAGTATCCGCAGCGGGTTGACAGCTGCATGAATTACAGAGCCTGCAGGGGGCAAAGCAGGCAAAACGGGATCAGAGATAAATCGTAAAGGGCAAAAAGAGGGAGGAGGCCTATTATGGGCGGCTTTTTCGGAATTACATCTAAACATGAAGCAGTGCTGGATGTGTACTTCGGTACTGACTATCATTCACACCTCGGGACCAAGACAGGCGGACTTGCGGCATATGACGAGGAACTCGGACTGCAGAGAGTCATCCACAACATAGAGAATTCGCCTTTCCGTACCAAGTTCGGGGGCATCACGAATTCGATGAAGGGCAAAGCTGCCATCGGATGCATCAGTGACACTGACCCGCAGCCGCTGCTGTTCCATTCAGTCTGCGGCACCTATGCCATCATGACGACGGGCATCATCAACAACCAGGAGGAGATCATCGATCTCGTGCTGAAGGGTGCTCACGGACATCTCGGCGCAAGGACCGGCGGCAAGATCAACCAGACAGAGCTGATCGCAGCACTGATCTCCGAGAAGGATGACCTGATAGAGGGCATCAGATATGCTCAGGAAGTCATCGACGGAACGGCATGCATTCTGCTTCTCAAGGATGACGGAACGATCCTCGCCGCAAGAGATAAAAACGGCCGCCTGCCTGTAAGGGTCGGCAAGGCGAAGGGTTCAACAGCTGCTTCATTCGAATCTTTTGCACTGAGCAAAATGGGATTTGAAGATCAGAGGGACCTCGGCCCGGGAGAGATCGCAGAGCTCACTCCGGACGGCATCAAGACGGTAGTTGAGCCGGGAAAGTGCATGAAGATGTGCGCTTTCCTCTGGAGCTACTACGGATATCCGACTACCACATACGAGGGCGTCAACGTTGAGATGATGAGATACGCAAACGGCCGCATCCTTGCTCAGCACGATGCAGAGAGCGGTTTTGACGTCGAAAGCGTCGACTACGTAGGCGGAGTTCCTGACAGCGGCACACCGCACGCGATCGGATATGCCAACGAGTCGCATGTGCCTTTTGCCCGCGCATTCATCAAGTACACACCGACATGGGCGAGAAGCTTCATGCCGCAGACCCAGGACGAGCGTAACAAGATCGCCAAGATGAAGCAGATCCCGGTCACTGAGCTGATCAAGGACAAGAACCTGCTCTTCGTGGACGACTCGATCGTAAGAGGAACGCAGCTGCGCGAGACTGTTGACTTCCTCTATGCGAACGGCGCAAAGTCGGTACACATGAGATCGGCCTGCCCGCCTATCATGTACGCGTGCAAATACCTCAATTTCTCGAGAAACAACAGCGAGATGGATCTCCTGTCGAGGCGTGTCATCGCCGAGCTCGAGGGCGCTGAGGGTATGAAGCACCTTGAAGAGTATGCGGACGGATCAACTGAGAGAGGAAAGAAATTCCGTAAGACCATTGCGGAGAAGATGGGATTCGAAACGCTGGATTTCCAGACTCTGGACGGAGTCATCGAGTCGATCGGGATCGACAGATGCAAGCTGTGCACATACTGCTGGAACGGGGTAGAGTAGTCACGGGATCCGGACTCAGAGATAAAAGGTATCGGCGGACTGAATGGTCCGGAGAAGACACAGAGAGGTACTCATGAATACTAAATCAAGATCTGACAGCTACGCTGCTGCCGGAGTAGATATCACTGCAGGCTACAGGGCGGTGGAGCTCATGAAGAGCCACATTGCAAGAACCGTCATACCAGGCGTCATGGGAGGCGTCGGCGGATTCGGCGGACTGTTTGAACTGGACCTCGAAGGGCTCGACGTTAAGAAGCCGGTCCTCGTAAGCGGCACTGACGGTGTCGGCACCAAGCTCAAGCTGGCTTTCCTGCTGGACAAGCATGACACGATCGGCATCGACTGCGTTGCTATGTGTGTCAATGACGTCATCTGCGCAGGCGCAAAGCCGCTGTTCTTCCTCGACTACATCGCATGCGGCAAGAATGTACCGGAGAGGATCGAGCAGATCGTTTCAGGCGTGTGCGAGGGCTGCGTGCAGTCGGGAGCTGCGCTTATCGGCGGTGAGACGGCTGAGATGCCGGGCTTCTATCCTGCTGACGAGTACGACCTTGCAGGATATGTAACAGGTATCGTAGACAAGGACAAAATCATAGACAACAATAAGATGAAGGCCGGCGACATCGTGATCGCTCTGCCGTCGAGCGGAGTCCACTCCAACGGATTCTCCCTCGTGCGCAAGGTCTTCAATCTCGAGAAAGCGGACCTGAAGGCGCTGACTGCGGGCAACACGATGCTCGGAGGAAAGTCGCTCGGCGAGGCTTTGCTCGAACCAACCAGAATATACGTAAAGCCGGTACTCGCCCTGCTTGAAGAGGTGGATGTCAAGGGCATCTCACACATCACAGGCGGCGGCTTCTACGAGAACATCCCGAGGAGCATTCCGGACGGGCTCGGCGCAAGGATACAGAAGAGCGCGGTCAGAGTGCTGCCAGTCTTCGACATGATCGCAGAGGTGGGAGCCATCAGCGAGCACGACATGTTCAACACGTTCAACATGGGCGTAGGCATGTCGATCGTTGTTGCACCTGAAGATGCAGACCGCGCTGTTGAGATACTCAAGGCTAACGGCGAGGATGCATACATCATCGGCGAGATCGTGGCTTCGGAAGACAAGATCGAGATCGTATAACATATAAGGACAGATGCCAGGCGCAGTGAAAGGCGCCGCGGCATCTGTTTTTCTGCTGAGAGGTGGAAAGAATGAGAGATAAAGTAAAGATCGCCGTCTTCGTAAGCGGAGGCGGAACCAACCTGCAGGCTCTGATAGATGCGGAGCGCGCGGGGAAAATAGGTGACGGGGAGATCGCTCTGGTCATCTGCAACAGGACGGGGGCTTATGCTCTTGAGCGCGCTGCGCAGGCGGGCATCGACGCTGAGGTCGTCACAAGAAAAGCCTGCGGCGGCCAGGAGGGATTCGAGGCGAGGATCCTTGAGCTGCTCGAGGAAAAAGGCATCGAGCTGATCGTGCTCGCAGGCTTCCTCAACATCCTCAGTAATGACTTCGTCAGCAGGTATGACCACAGGATCGTGAACGTACACCCTTCACTCATCCCGGCATTCTGCGGCGACGGCTTCTACGGACTGAAGCCTCACGAGGCCGCTCTTGAGCGCGGGGTCAAGGTGACCGGTGCAACAGTCCACTTTGTCAACGAGATCGCCGACGGCGGCGAGATCATCGCGCAGAAGGCTGTTGAGGTGCAGGACGGCGATACTCCTGAGGTGCTGCAGAGGCGCGTCATGGAGCAGGCCGAGTGGGTGATTTTGCCTGAATCGGTAGCAAAGCTGTGCACCAAGATCCGCGCAGGAGAGTAGCCGGTGCGGAATTTCCGTGATCGCAGGCGGCAGGCGTTTCAGATTACGGAAAATGAAGAAGATATTAATTTCAAAAGTATATATACAAAGATCCAAGAGGGAACTAATCAGAAAGGTTTAGAGGTATCAGGTATGGACACTTATAAGACAATCAGCTTCAGTGAAGCGGTAGAGGGCAATGCTTATCCGGGACGCGGCATCGTTGTCGGCATGACTCCGGATGCAGGCAAAGCCGTAGCTGCCTATTTCATCATGGGCAGATCCGAGAATTCGAGAAACAGAGTATTCACAGTCAAGAACGGCGTTGTTTACACTGAGCCGTTCGACATCGCAAAGCTCGAGGATCCGAGCCTCATCATCTATGCTGCAGTAAGACAGCACAACAACCACCTCGTTGTTACCAACGGCAATCAGACTGACACTGTTGTTGATGATCTGGTACAGGGCGGATCGTTCTATCATGCGCTTGAGAGCAGATGCTTTGAGCCTGATGCTCCTAACTTCACTCCGAGAATCAGCGCTGAGCTCGAGTTCGATGAGAAGGCCGGATTCAAGTACAGAATGAGCATCCTGAAGAGCGCTGATGCAGAGGGAAGCGCATGCAACAGATTCGGTTATGACTATGCGCCGATCGCAGGACTCGGCCACTTCATCCACACCTATGAGCATGACGGAAATCCGCTGCCTACATTCAGCGGCGAGCCGACAAGAGTAGAGATCAAGGATGACATCGATGATTTTGCCAATGAGATCTGGAACTCCCTGAACGAGGACAACAAGATCTCGCTGTATGTAAAGTATGTTGATACAGTAAATAGTTCGCTGAGTGCCCTTCACTCGAGTCCTCAAATGCGCAGTTACTGAGTGCGCATTCTGCGGATTCTCGTTCCGAGCACTCAGCTCAACAGCTGATAGATAAATGTGGAAAGGTAGAGAAATGAAAGAATTCGAACTGAAATACGGATGCAACCCTAACCAGAAGCCGGCTAAGATCTACATGGAGGACGGCAGCGACCTGCCTCTTGAGATCCTGAACGGAAGACCTGGATATATCAACTTCCTCGACGCGCTCAATTCATGGCAGCTCGTCAAGGAGCTCAAGGAAGAGCTTGGCATGCCTGCAGCTGCAAGCTTCAAGCACGTCAGCCCGACGAGCGCAGCAGTAGGAACCGTTTTGCCTGAAAAGCTCAAGAAGGCCTGCTTCGTTGATGACATCGAGGGACTCGACGAGTCGCCGCTCGCATGCGCTTATGCAAGAGCAAGAGGAACCGACAGAATGTGCTCGTTCGGTGACTGGGTAGCTCTGTCAGACGTCTGCGACGTTACGACTGCAAAGCTCATAAAGAGAGAGGTATCCGACGGCGTCATCGCTCCGGGATACACTGACGAAGCGCTCGAGCTGCTGAAGGCCAAGAGAAAGGGCGGCTACAACATCGTTAAGATCGACCCTGACTACATGCCTCCTGAGAAGGAGACCAAAATGGTATTCGGCGTAACATTCGAGCAGGGACACAATTTCTTCAGGATCAACAAAGAGCTGCTGAGCAACGTTGTCACAGCTAAGAAGGATCTGCCTGAGGAAGCTGTACGCGATCTCATCATCGCACTCATCACACTCAAGTACACACAGTCCAACTCCGTATGTTTTGCATATGACGGACAGGCTATCGGCGTAGGCGCTGGCCAGCAGTCGAGAGTTCACTGCACAAGGCTCGCAGGCGGCAAGGCTGACACATGGTTCCTCCGTCAGCATGACAAGGTTCTGAACCTGCCGTTCAGACCTGACCTCGGACGTCCGGACAGGGACAACGTGATCGACGCATACATCAACAAGAATGAAGAGGACTGCTGCGCTGACGGCGTATGGCAGAAGTACTTCACAGAGCAGCCGGAGAGATTCACTGCCGAGGAGCAGAGGGCCTACCTCGACACACTGACAGGCGTGAGCTGCGGATCCGATGCTTTCTTCCCGTTCTTCGACAACGTTCAGAGAGCGGCAGCAAGCGGCGTCAGCTACATCGCAGAGCCGGGCGGCTCGATCAGAGACGACCTGGTCATCAAGTGCTGCGACGATCTCGGCATCGCAATGGCATTCACAGGAATGAGGCTGTTCCATCATTAAGAAAGTCAGGGGCGCGGTCGGCTGGTGACGTAATATAATTGATTCTGTGTGGGCTTACGTCAATGGCGGTCGTGCAAAACAGTAGAATGTGACGTAATATGATTGGTGGCGTGCGAAAATACGTCATCAATCGTATTGAAATCATATTGAAAGTGGATAGTAACTGAGCAATAATTGACGTAGTAAATGCTTATTCAGCCTGAGTTACGTCACAATTACGGAAATCGAGGCGGATAGAGTGACGTAAATTATGGACAGGCATCATAATTACGTCACAAAACCGGTAATAGGGCTGGTA
>CACWYF010000010.1:0-4324 GCA_902765035.1 uncultured Eubacteriales bacterium | reverse complement strand
GAAGTTACGCCAACAGGTAATTGGAGAAGAAGCCTTGGTGGCGTAAACGGAACAGGGAATACGGTACAGGCGCAAAAGGAGTGATCATATGGTTATCATGGTCGTAGGCGGAGGCGGCAGAGAGCACGCCATAATCAAGAAGATCAGGGAAAACAAGGATGTGGAGAAGATCTATGCTCTGCCGGGCAACGGCGGCATCGGAAGGGATGCTGAGTGTGTGCCGGTCAAGGCAACGGATATCGAGGGCATCGTGGAGTTCGCAAAGAAGGTGCACCCGGATTATGCGGTGGTGGCGCCTGACGATCCGCTGGTAATGGGGTGCGTGGATGCGCTGACGAATATCGGCATTCCGTGCTTCGGACCTGATGCGAAGGCTGCTGTCATTGAGGGCAGCAAGGTGTTCTCCAAGAATCTGATGAAGAAGTACGGTATCCCGACTGCGAGATATCAGACTTTTGAGGATATGGATGATGCGCTGTATTACCTTGAGTCTGCGCCGATCCCGACCGTAATCAAAGCGGATGGTCTGGCGCTCGGCAAGGGTGTTATCATCGCTGAGACCAGAGAGGATGCCAAGGCCGCCGTGCGCGAGATGATGGAGAACCACAAGTTCGGCAAGAGCGGTGACAAGGTTGTCATCGAGGAGTTCCTCGAGGGACCTGAGGTATCTGTGCTGAGCTTTACGGATGGCAAAACGGTCGTGCCGATGATCAGTTCGATGGACCACAAGCGCGCTGGCGATGGTGATACCGGACTGAACACGGGCGGCATGGGAACCATCGCTCCGAATCCGTACTATACGGATGAGGTGGCGGCACGCTGCATGGATGAGATATTTCTGCCGACAATGCGCGCGATGAACGCAGAGGGAAGGACCTTCAAGGGCTGCCTGTATTTTGGCCTGATGATCACCAAGGACGGACCGAAGGTCATCGAGTACAACTGCAGATTCGGCGACCCTGAGACACAGGTCGTACTGCCGCTTCTGGAGTCAGACCTGCTGACCATCATGAAGGCTGTAACTGAGGAGAGACTCAGTGAGGTCGAGGTGAAGTGGTCAGACGGATCAGCATGCTGCGTCGTTGCGGCTTCGGACGGATATCCGGTCAGCTATGAAAAGGGCTATGAGATCACGATGCCTGATGAAGTGTGGCCGTATGTGTATGTTGCAGGCGCTGCAGAGGAAGACGGCAAGCTCCTGACATCAGGCGGAAGAGTCCTCGGTGTCACGGCAGTGCGCCCGACGCTTGCAGAAGCGATCGATGCGTCATATGACATGCTGGACGAAATAGATTTTGCCAACAAATACTACAGAGTGGATATCGGACAGAAGGCGTTGAAGGCACTTAAATAAGAAAAGGAAATGGGAGAGCTATATGGTATTTAGAGTATATGTGGAGAAGAAGCCGGGGCTGGCCAATGAGGCTGCTGCGCTGAAGAGTGATGCAAAGACTCTGCTCGGGATCAAGGGTCTCGAGGAGGTGCGCATCCTCAACAGATATGATGCTGAGAACATCGATGCGCAGCTGTTTGACGACTGCATCTACAAGGTGTTCGCTGAGCCTCAGCTGGACAACACTTCGGAAAGTCAGTACAAGCTGCTTGGAGCAGGCAAGGCGGCATGCGTTTTTGCTGTTGAGGCTCTTCCGGGACAGTTCGATCAGAGAGCTGACTCTGCTGAGCAGTGCATCCAGATCCTGTCGCAGGGCGAGAGGCCGACTGTCAAGTTCGCAAGAGTTTATGCTCTGTACGGCGATCTGAGCGAGGCCGACATCAATGCTGTCAAGGGTTATGTGATCAACCCTGTTGAGACAAGGGAAGCAAGCCTTGACAAGCCTGAGACTCTTGAGCAGAAGTACGACATCCCTGAGGAGGTTGAGACTCTGACCGGATTCACGGCCATGGCTGATGATGCGCTCGCAGGATACATCAGGGACATGGGTCTTGCAATGGACGAGGCAGACCTGGCAATGTGCAGGGACTACTTCAGAGATACCGAGAAGAGGGATCCGACCATCACAGAGCTCAAAATGATCGACACGTACTGGTCCGATCACTGCAGACATACGACATTCGGCACTGTCATCGACGATGTGAAGTTCGAGGACGAAGTTCTGCAGAATGCTTTTGACGACTATATCAAGACCCGCGAGCTGCTCGGCCGCACCAAGCCGGTATGCCTGATGGATCTTGCGACTGTTGCAGTGAAGTATCTCAAGCTGCGCGGCAGACTCGAGAAGCTCGATGAGTCCGAGGAGATCAATGCGTGCACGGTCAAAGTGAACGTTACAGTTGACGGTGAGGATGAGCCGTGGCTCCTCCTCTTCAAGAATGAGACACACAACCATCCGACTGAGATCGAGCCGTTCGGAGGAGCGGCGACATGTCTCGGCGGATGCATCAGAGACCCGCTGAGCGGAAGAGCTTATGCTTACTCCGCAATGAGAGTCACAGGTGCGGCTGATCCGCTGCAGCCTGTAAGCGAGACTCTTCCGGGCAAGCTCCCGCAGAGATCGATCACTACTACAGCTGCCCGCGGCTATTCCAGCTATGGCAACCAGATCGGACTCTGCACGGGTATGGTAGACGAGATATATCATCCGGGATATGCAGCCAAGAGGATGGAGGTCGGCGCCGTCATGGCGGCCGCTCCGGCTGTCAATGTCAGGAGAGAGCGGCCGGAGCCGGGCGATGTTGTCCTGCTGCTCGGCGGCTCGACCGGGCGCGACGGCATCGGCGGAGCAACCGGATCATCCAAGGCACACGACTCGCACTCGGTCGAGACATGCGGCGCCGAGGTACAGAAGGGTAACGCTCCTGAAGAGCGCAAGATCCAGAGACTCTTCCGCAACGGAGACGCCACCAGACTCATCAAGAGATGCAATGACTTTGGCGCGGGCGGAGTCAGCGTAGCTATCGGCGAGCTGGCAGACGGCCTTGAGATCGAGCTCGACGCAGTTCCTAAGAAGTATGAAGGACTCGACGGAACAGAGCTCGCTATCTCCGAGTCACAGGAGAGAATGGCCTGCGTAGTGGCAGCAGAGGACAAGTACATGTTCATGCAGCTCGCAGCAGACGAGAACCTCCAGTGCGTACAGGTCGCTACAGTGACTGAGTCACCGAGACTCGTGATGCACTGGAACGGCAAAACAATAGTAGACATAAGCAGAGAGTTCCTGAACTCCAACGGAGCAGACAAGCACATCGAAGTGGAAGCTGCTGCACCTGGAGACTGGCAGGCAACTGATCTGTATCACAAATATGCAGAAGGCGAAGAGAAGAAGGGCTTTGCACAGCTCTACGCTGACGTCGCAGCTGACCTCAACACATGCTCCAAGAGGGGCCTGTCCGAGAGATTCGACTCGACTATCGGAGCCGGCACAGTTCTGATGCCGTTCGGAGGACGCAACCAGCTGACACCGATCCAGGCAATGGTGCACAAGATCCCGCTCGAGAAGGGCCACACAGATGACTGCTCGCTGATGTCATGGGGCTTCAACCCGTACATCTCATCCGCTTCGCCATATCACGGAGCATACCTCGCAGTAGTCGAATCCGTAGCCAAGCTGATCGCAACAGGCGCTGAGTTCAAGGATGTATACCTCTCGTTCCAGGAGTATTTCCCGTCACTCAGACACGATGCAAAGAGATGGGGCCTGCCACTGGCAGCTCTCCTCGGAGCTTTCGAGGCTCAGATGGGACTCGGAATCGGATCCATCGGAGGCAAGGCTCGCGGACTGGCGTTCCTGAACAACATCCTTGAGAAATACAACCTCTACGACCAGTGGGAGGATGTGCATGTGATGGTGCCCCGTACCCTGGTCATCACGACCGACTGGTTCGACCGCTTCATCTCCGAGAACGGCCTCAAGTACGTCATCGATTCCGACATGAGCGACAGCGACCTGCTGTCGGAGTTCGTATCTTCCAACCTTCCGAAGGAACTGATGGATTCGCTCAAGGCATTCATCAAGGTCGTCCGCCGTCCGTTGGCGGTGCGTTCCTCCTCGCGCTTGGAAGATTCTTACCATCAGCCGTTTGCGGGCGTTTATTCGACGTATATGATCCCGTGGGCGGAGCATAGCACGCAGCAGCTCCGCCTGCTCTCCAAGGCTATCAAGAGCGTGTATGCGAGCGTGTTCTTCTCGTCAGCCAAGAGTTATATCCTCTCGTCCGGAAACGTCATTTCCGAGGAGAAGATGGCCATTGTCATCCAGGAGGTATGCGGCAGCGAGGACGGCGGGTATTTCTTCCCGACATTGTCCGGAGTAGCCCGGTCCATCAATTTCTATCCTGTCGGGCATGAGGAGGCCGAAGACGGCAT
>CACWYF010000009.1 GCA_902765035.1 uncultured Eubacteriales bacterium | reverse complement strand
GACCTTTACGGTATATGTTTCTGTATCCTTTGCATATCCCGGAGGAGCATAGGTCTCTTTCACCGTGTACTTGCCCTCCAGGAGCTCGATAGTATTGCTCTCGCCATTGGCCTTAAGAGTGAGTGTGCCAACTGCTTTATTTGAGCTGTCATATACCGTGTACTCGGCTCCTTCGATAGAATAGCAGTTGTTTCCGTCTGTGATCGAGGTCCTGTTCGCTTCAAGATAGCCGACGATCATGTCCTGTACTCCGGACATATAGCAGATGAATACCTTGAAGCTGTCAGGGACAGCATCATCCTTTGAACTGTCCGCCTTCCACAGAGCATCGCCCAGCTTCTTGGCTTTGGTCCACACCTCTCCAAGGCTTGATGCATGTGTACCGTTCCAGGTAGCCATATCCGATGGTCTTCCTGCATAAACATAAGAGAGTGCCAGATGCGCGATACCCCAGTCCTTGCTGAAGTCTCCTGTGTAGTAGTCGCCTTTGATGTTCTTGACGTTCTTGTCATAACCCGGATATGAAGGCGAATAGTAGACGATATTCCTGAGAGCGTTCCACTTGCCCTTGTCATCCTCATCCGTGACGACTTTATCTACCGTCACTGTTCCTGTCGGTGGTGAATTCTTAGCCGGCTGCACGCAGAATGAATATCTGCTGCCGAGATCATCACCAAGGTCACACTTTCTTGAATTACTGTAGCCGCCATCACCGGATCCATATCTGATCTGGCCTCCGTCGGTCACAGTATATTTGCTACCGACCTTGCCGCCGAATGCTGATGCTTCCTGGGTCGCGATCGGGATCACTGAGCCGAGCACCATGATCATGGCAAGAGTCATTGTGAGCATTCGCTTGAATGCATCGATAAACTTGTTGTCTGTCATTGCGTTATTTCTCCTTTCGCTTTTGCTAGATGCACATGAATGCGAGGATGATCACCGGCAGGCTGAGAACTACGCAGATCCCAGTCAGTATCCAGCTGAGCCTGTTAGCTGCTTTCTCGCTGAGATAGAGCTGCATTCCTGCATCATCCGAGCAGATGATCACTTCGTCATACGGTTTGTTGTCTTTGGTTTTCGTCATATGCTGTCCTTTCCCGCAATTTCAGGCAAAACAAAAACGCCCAGATCGTTAAATCTGAGCGTTGCATGTTTGTCATGATATTGCGATTATTGTAGTATTAATAATTTTCTTCTTCGGGTAGTAACTGGTAGTCATAGAGGAGGGGTTACAGGGGAGGAGACTTGCGGGTGAGTGCTCACTGCAAGTAGCGAAATCACCTTGCATCATCTCTGTTGCGTTGGCGCTCACGGAATCTGGCATAGTGTTCCATCGCGGCAGCCACGTAATCCTCTCTCTTGGACACTGGAAGATCTGGCGGGAACAGTCTGCTGAAACGCTCACCTCTGAGAACTATCCGCTCTTTCTGATTCGGTTTCTGCTCCATCAGGATCGCGTCTATTGCTTCAGGTGTGAGTTTATGATCTTCTGACATTTTCCTCATTCTGATTGCCTGAGCATATGACGGGGTGCAACCCTCTATTTCCATGCTTTCCCAAATGAGACCCTGCTGCAGCTTCGGGATATATGAAAGCTCAACAGCTGGTCTCATGGCAACCACCCCTTCATCGACCATATCCAGAATCTCTGGTAAGAGTTCAGTAAGACGAATATATCTGAATATCTGAGTCTTACTGTCTCCTACCTCAGATGCCATCTCAGCAGATGAGGTTTCCCATATATTATTCCCCACTGGGGAATAATTATTCTTAGAAGGTCTTCCTGCAACTCGTTTCATCGCATCCAGCCTCATCTTGTACGCGAACGCTTTTTCTGATGGAAGTATTGTTGTTCTCTGAAAGTTGGACTCGACCATGAATATCGTGGCCTCATCCCTGTTCATCTCTACCACTTCACATCTGAGCGTTCCGATTCCTGCAAGCTGACATGCTCTGAATCTCCTGTGTCCAGACAGAAGTTCATATCTCCCATCTTCTTTCTTCCGGACTGTAGCAGGCGTAAGCACTCCGTTCACCTTTACTGATTCCACGAGGTTCATCATGTCCTCGTCATCCCGGACCTTGAAAGGGTGATCAGGGAACGGATCTATCTCATCAAGCGGGATCTCATATATCCGCTTGAGCTTCGCATCATCTCTCTCTTCCTGTGAGGAGAACAGATCATCTAGCGATGGAAGCTTCATCTCTATGTCTCTCGCGCTCGCCATGCTTCATCACCTCCCTTGTCAGCTGCTCATATGCTTTCGCTGGTTTTGAATCCTTGTCATAGGCAAATATGCTCATTCCTGCCTTGGATGCCTCGGCTGCCTTTACTGCCACAGGGATCTGAGTATTGAAAATATGGATATGCATACCATACTGTGTCCGGATCTTGTCCGTGACTTCCTTCGCCAGATTTGTGCGGTTGTCTACGAGTGTCATGACTATACCACCTATCTGAAGTTTGTCATTGGTGTGGTTACGGACCATGTCTATGCTCTTCATCAGCTGTGTCATACCTTTTGCCGGCAAGTACTGCGCCTGCACCGGAATGACCACACTATCCGCTGCTGTGAGTGCATTGATCGTGATCATACCCAGCGACGGCATACAATCTATTAGGACATAGTCATAGTTCTTTTTCACATCCTTCAAAAGATTTGCCAGCACTTTCTCTCTGCTCATTGCATTTACAAGCTGTGTCTCCATCGATGAAAGATCCAGATTGGATGGTATCAGGTCGACTCCCTCCGGATGATGCAGGATAGTTTCCTTAACATCCGGCTTGTAGTTCTGTGTCACAAGATACATAAGCCTTCCAAGAGAATTCTCTATCGAGTCAGCATCCCATCCGAGACTGGTTGTGAGGTCACTTTGTGGATCCCCATCTATCAGCAATACCTTATTCCCTTCCCTGGCCAATCCAATACCGAGATTCAGTGTAGTTGTAGTCTTTCCGACTCCGCCTTTCTGATTGCATATAGCTATCGTCTTCGCCATTCATACACCTCCTAACTGAGACAGGGCCTGTCGCCTACCTTTCCGAAAGCTTCGTCGAGCCAGTTCGATACCAGAAACTGATTGAATATCTCTGTATCAAAGAGTTCGTCTATGAAAGTCTCATAAGTATCAGCATCGTATTCGCTGAAGATATTCAGGATATCCAGATCTACCGCTGCATTTTCCAGCCCTTTTGTCATGAACATTGACTGCAGCATTATCACAGCTGTCTCCGGATCAGTGTGCTCCATCCTGTAAACGATTTCCTTGAGAATAAACATCTCCATACCATCCGCCATATAGTCGAATCTGTCTGCTGATTTTTCTGCAAGGAAGGCGATTACTTTTGACATAAGTGCCTCCGGTTCAGGATCTTCCGGCGTATACTCATTGTTATCTTTGTCAGCAAACTCTTCAGGATCAATGACATAGAATTCTCTGTTCAGTTCTTCCGCCTGTCTTCTTTCTTCATTAGCATTACCGTCCTTTTCTTTACATATCATCTTCATAAACATCTTTTGTCCTTTCTCCGGTTTGCCCGGCTGCAATAAAATTGACTCCGCACCTTATTGCACGGAGCCATGTAATACTTCAGCCGGAGCCGAAAGGACAATCGTCAGTCTACGAACTTGATCAGAAGGTCATCTACTGCATCAGTGTATCTGCCTTCTGCTATCAGCTGGTTCTTTAGTTCGACCAGCGCCATTACTATTATCCTGACTTCATCATAAGTGAATTTGAATTTTGGTCTGAACATGATGCTTTACCTCCTTCACTTATATTTAACTTCACCATTTTTACTTTTTCAAATGTGCAAAGATAAGATCCATCTGAGCCCTGTCCTCTAACTGCTTTATCTTTATTACTTCCTTCCTGGCAAAGAACTGTATCAAAGCATGGACTTCAACTACCTGTTTTCTTGCAACCTCTGTCATTGGAAATCTCCGATCTGCAAACAACAGGCTTACCTCTTCCTCGCTCCAGTTGCTTTTCTCAAGAATCTCCTCTTTTGAGAATAAAACCACCGCTGGTGACCTGTACAGTTCTTCGATATCCAGCCAGTCAAGCCGGATGTTATCAACTTGTTTACGTCTTCTTACGTAACTCTTAATAAAGAAATAATCATACCTGCTATATACATCATCTATCCATGGATCTCTGGCCACGTCTACCTCCAATAACTGTTTCTAACTTTTTCTCTTCTGACCGAGAGAAATTGCATCAATGCATGATTCTCTACCAGTTTTCTTTTCCCATAATCGATCGATGGAAAGCTTGGATCATTGAATAGCTTTTCTATCGTACCATGGCTCCAACCTGTCATTTCTACCAGATCACTGATCGAATACAATATGACCTCACTTGAAACGTAAATCTTCCCAAGACTTGATGCTTCATACCAGTTAAGCTCTTCATACGAGCTTGTGCTTTTTTTCCTCATCCCCTTCTCCTTTTTTCTTCATAGTATTTCAGCGCTGCCTCTATATATTCCTCCTGGCCCCTTGGTGATAGTTCTTCAGGGATGCGGGATATCACATTCTCATTTGTTATGGTAATCTTTGCTTTCTGATTATGTTTATCCTCAGAAATAATATTCCCAATAATATCAGGTGTTAATTTACCATCAGAATATAGTTTTCTCATCCTTATACATTGCTCATGAGAAGGTTTACGCTGTTCGTAGTCCATAAACTCAATCACCTTACACTGAGTTCGAGCAGGCAGAAAGGACAGCTCATACCCTGATCTAAGGCTGACTTCTCCATCATCTACCATTTCCCTAAGGTCTGGGATAAGTTTTTCCAGGCGAAGCAGTCTTTTTATAATATGTTTGGTGTCCGCCTGATCCAACCGGATATCCTCTGCTATGATTTCAGTTGTTCTTCCTTCCTTGCGATCTATAAGATCTTTCTTGAGACGATATATATCCCCTTTTTCACACAGCTTAAGGTTCGTGCGCTGCCGATTTGCCTCTATCATATATATGCAGGCATCGTCATCAGACAGATCCAGTATCTCACACAGGAATTCTTTAATACCTGCCAGCTTACATGCATATAAACGTCTGTGGCCTGACAAAAGCTCATATTCCCCGTCACCCGCATATCTCACAGCACCAGGCGTTATCTGTCCGTATTTTGCAATCGAACGGACAAGATCTTCCATATCCTCATCGTAATCTATATAAAAAGGGTGCTCATGAAACATCTTGATGGTTTTTATAGGAACAAAACAGATATTCCTGCCCATCGATTCCCTGGCTTTCTCGCTATCTTCAATTACAGCATTCACTAAAGCGTCTAGTGCTGCAGCCTTTTCAGTGAAGGACGCATCTTCTAATGCGCTTATTACAGTCTCTATAATATTCATCCCGATTCCTAATTATTTACAGGCGCTCGCCTGTCTCTTCCCAGTAAGCTTTCCTGACTCTGTTCTCCAGTTCTATTACTTCATCCGCATAAGGGAGCAGGCCCTCAGCTTTTGCTCTACTTATGATTGCAAGCTGCATCGCATACAGCAGTCGTCTGTCAAAGTAGCTCATTTCTTTTGTGTCCATTGCGTTCTCCTCTTCCGGTTTCACCTATTGATTGCCGGATTCAGTTTATCGAGGAATCCGTCAGTTCACAATTCTGTGAAAGCTTGCATATAACGTGCAACCTGTTATTCTGCATATAAAAAAGACACGGTGTATAGCAGTACCGTGCCTTGTGCATCGCCTGAATAATTATTCAGTGAATATGCATCCCCGTGCCCTTAAGCAGTATAGAATTGTTATGAAAAGAGCGATAATTGTACTCACAAAATTGTATCCGCGCTATTGTGTGAACTACACCTCACTTTTCAGAGCCGGAGATTTGCTCAAACTCAGTGTTTTCAATGGTTTGGCATCATTTAGCATATCAGCAGAACTACACCTGTTGATATGTTCCCCTGCTCATGCGGCCCGATTTTGAGGCCCAGAAAAGGCGATTTTTTGATTATTTCTGCTTTTTCAGGGAGAAACCGCGAATCGCTGAAACGCAGTAATTTCAACGGTTTTCAGGCTTTTTTCTTTTGTATCCTCGCTACTACCTCGATGTGTGTCGTCCACGGGAACTGGTCGACCGGGGTGCACTCAGTGAATTCGTATCCGTTTGCTGTGAGGTATTTTATATCTCTCGCAAGCGTTCCCGGGTCACAGGACACATATACAATGCGGTCAGGCGCAGCCTTGACTACTGCTTCGAGCAAAGCCTCTTCGCATCCGGCGCGAGGCGGGTCGAGCACTGCAACATCGGCATGCTCTATCGTGATCTCAGGCTTGCGTTCAACTCTTTCGTTGACTTCGTTCCACTTCCACAGCTTTGCAAGGCCCATCATGCCCGGCAGCTCTTCCTCAGCCTTGCCGCATATGTATCTCGTGTTGATTATATTGTTGATGACTGAGTTCCTGTTGGCATCGATGACCGCAGGTTTTACTGACTCGATACCGATCACTTTTTCCGCCTTGTCCGCCATCCATATTCCGATCGTTCCGACACCGCAGTACAGGTCAAGCAGTGTCTCTTTTCCCGTCAGAGCAGCGTATTCCATTGCCTTGTCGTACAGCTTCGGCATCTGCTCAGGGTTCACCTGATAGAACGACTGCGGACTGATCTCATATCTCAGCTCTTTCCCGTCAGAACGCGTAACCTTTTCGGTGATAGTCGGCTTGCCAGCGATAATGCGGCACTTACCCTTATGGATCACCGCAACTGATTCAAGGCTGTAAAGAACGGCAGGCTCAAAGTCATCAGTTCCCAGCAGCTCTTCTCCCTCTTCATAGGCAACGCCTTCTTCCCCTGCAGCAGGGCTCAGACTGTACACAGCAGCGTCGAACATGCCGACCAGCTCATCGATATCCCTGATCTCCTTGCTCTCGCTTTCGAGAACCACCATAACCTCTCCGGTACCGAAAGCAGTTTTGACAGTCATCTGTTTTATGCAGGATACTCCGGTTCTCCTAAGAAATACCCTCAGAGCATCAGCGCACACCATTGCCGCATCTGTCTGCAGCATGCAGTCTTCTATATCCACCAAATAGTGGCTTTTGCCCTTGTTGAATCCGACCTCGCCGTGCGGGCCTACAGCAAATACCGCCTTGTTGCGGTAGTACTTCAGCGTGTCTGCTCCGATCATGTCGTTGACCTTCGGATCATCAAGGCCGCCGAGCCTTTTCAGCTTGGCACGCACTTGTTCTGTCTTGAGCTTCTTTTGAGCATCATAAGACAGCTCCTGCAGTGAGCATCCGCCGCATTCCCTGAAGTACGGGCATTCCGCCTTGATCCTGTTTTCCGACGGTTCAAGTATATCTGTCACACTTGCCTCGGCAGACGTCTTCTTGGCCTTAGTCACCTTTGCAGAGACCACATCCCCCGGCACTGCGCTTCCGCTGATGAAAACAGCACAGCCGTCGTATCTTCCGAAGGCTCTGCCGTCATCGAGCATATCTTCAATTCTAATATCTATTATCTGACCTTTTTCCATTGCTTTCATTCCCATTCGTGTCCGGTTGTGTCAAAAGGGACCGTCCCCGGTGTCACATTTCTGCCATGGCTTTAAGCCGGGCAAAACGTTTGCTCACTGCAGGCTTTCCGATTGGCGGATTGAGTGTCTCCCCTATTTCCGCGAGGCTTGCTTCAGGCTTGTAGAGTCTGATGAACGCCACCTCCTTGAGCTGCGAAGGCAGGTGTCTTAATCCGTCGGTCCAGAATACCGAACCCGGGTCTGCCAGCTCTGCTGCGAGGGGCTCTCTTCCGAGTTCTTCTTCCGCGATCTTCCTGATCCAGCCTCTCTGCTCCTCAGCTGCTGACAGGGTCCTGTCCACATTGGCGTTGTCGCAGTTGAGCATCCTCTGCACATCGCCGTGCAGGCTCTTGCTGATCCTTATATTTTCAAACTCAAGCACAGCATTGTCCGCTCCCATTATGCCGAGCAGGTCGCTTATATACTGTGCCTTCTTGATGTACACGATGTAATTGTCTCCGCGCCTTGAGATGTTGGCCGACAGGTCGACAAATGTCCCGATCAGCTTTTTAAGATCATTCGCGCTCTGCTCCTTGTCGAGGACGAACTCGAGATGATAGCTCTTCTTCGGATCGGATATAGTGCCGCAGCTCAGGAACATGCCGCGCAGATACGACTTGCGGCAGCATTTTGATCTTACGATCGGCTGATATATCCCGTCGCTGAAGTAGTCATCACCCTCGCGGATCAGCATCATTCCTGTCTCTCTGAGGATATGCATCGACTTCTCGTCCGGACTTATGTTCAGATAGTACCGGTTCTTTCTGCTCCGGGCACCCGGCATCTGTGAGTCGCCTACAGCAAGGCCGGCATTGCTCTTGAAGTATCCGCGGATCAGCTTCTTATAGTGTCTCGCGATAGCCGCATTCTCAGTGGTCGCAACTATCCCCAGCTTGCCCCCGCCGGCGAGCCTTATAGAACTCGAGACCCTAAGAAAGCCGGCGATCTCCGCCAGCATGCAGCATTTCTTCTTATTCTCAAGTCTAGCGAGTTCGCCTTTGACCTCTGATGAAAACGACATCTACTTCCTCTTGCTCTGCAGGTCGAGATCCCTGTGGTTGACTCTGACTCTCATACCGTCTGCCTTGAATTTCTCCGCAACTGCGTTGGCGATGGCAACAGATCTGTGATGCCCGCCGGTGCAGCCGAATGCGATATTTAGGTGGTACTTCCCCTCGTTTATATATCCCGGGACCATAGCCCTGAGAAGGATATGCACGGAATCGACGAACTGATCCGCCATTCCGTTTCTGAATATATAACTGACAACTTTCTTGTTATTGCCCGTCAGCTTCTTGAGACTCGGTACCCAGTAAGGATTAGGCAGGAACCTGACATCGAACATGACATCCGACTCGCTCGGGATTCCGTATTTGAAACCGAATGAACTGATGTTGATGGCAAAATTCGATGCGCCTCTGCCGCCGAAGAACATCTTGTCGAGCTCCGAGTTCATCTCCGCGACCTTGAGATTGGTCGTATCGAGTACCAGGTCGGCCTTCTTTCTTATCTCCTCAAGCTTCTGTCTTTCTTCCTCTATGACATCGAGACTTGCCGCCGCACCGGTCAGAGGATGGTTGCGCCGAACCTCGTTGTATCTTCTGACGATCTCCTTAGGAGCAGCCTCTATGTACAGCACCGTCAGTTCGATCCCCGGTCTTTTGCGAAGATCATCTATCGTCGTTGCCAGCTTTCTGAAAAAGCTACCGCTCCTCAGGTCGGCTACGAATGCGACCTTGTCGATCCTGTTGGTGTCGACGGATGCCATCTCAAGGAAGTTGTCGATCAGTGCAGGCGGCATGTTATCCACACAGTAATATCCCTGATCCTCGAACCAGTTCGCCGCCCGGCTTCTGCCGGCCCCTGACATTCCTGTAATGATTACTACCTTCATGATTATTTCTGTCTGCCCCTCGTATTATCTCTATTTGTTCTCAATATTTACGATCCTGTCCGGTGTTATCCCTGCGGACAGAGCAAGAGCCATGCTCTTGACATATCTTCCGACTTTTTCAGGCTTGTGAGCATCACTGCTGATGACGAACTTTACATCGTATCCGGCAAACACCTTCAGCTCTTCGCAGTCAGGATGCCTGTGCCTTGCGTTGATCTCAACAAGCGTACCCGTCTCCTCACACGCCTTCGCTACAGCATGCGTATCAATATACGCCTTGTCTCCCGGATGTGTCAGGATGCGGATGTTGTTGCTCTTGAGAGCTCTGATTATTCTGTCAGTATTCTGCTTTCTCAGCTTCTCCTTTACACTCTCCGGGCACGGGAATCTGAATGCCAGCCAGTTCTGTATCATGTGGCAGTTAGGCACATAGTGATATCCCGCGTTGACAAAATCAAACAGCTCAAAATCTTCTTCCGATACATCGAGACCGTTCGGTGTGTCGACGATGTCTGCCTCAACTCCGAGGTAGATCTTGACGCTCGGAAAACGCTTCATCGCCTTGACGATATCGTCCCTGATCTGAGGTATCTTCTTAAGGTCAAGCCCGTAGAAGTCCGTCGGACCGTGGTCGGTGATCGCAAGCTCGCGCAGGCCTCTCAGTGATGCTGCAGCGGCATTCTGGAGCACAGTGCCCTTGCCGTGCAGATAAGGACCGACCTTCGAATAGACTGTATGCGTATGATAGTCCGCTGTCAGTCTGAAGCTCTTCCTGATTGTTTCTATATCCATAATCTCACCATGCATCCTGCCATCAGGCAGGATGTCCTTATGCTGCTACTGAAGGCTGCAGCCTATGAGCCTTACCTCCGGCTCAAGTGTTATGCCGCTGTTCTCATACACAGTTTTGCGTACATGTCTCATCACAGCGAGCACATCCTCAGCTGTCGCACCTCCTGCATTGATGACGAAGCCGGCATGCTTTTCAGAGACCATAGCTCCGCCTACTCTGTATCCTTTGAGGCCCGCTTCATCTATAAGTGCTGCTGCATAGCCGCCGACAGGTCTCTTGAAAGTGCTGCCTGCGCTCGGATAATTGACAGGCTGCTTTGCATTCCTCTTCTCCTGCAGCTCCTTTACCCTGGCTGCTATTTCCTCCCTGTCATCATGTCCGAGACAGAGAAGCGCCGAGAGTACGATCATGCCGCTTTCCTCGACCATGCTGTGCCTGTAGCCGAACTGCATCTCCTCACCGCTGAGTTCGATGATCTCAGAGCCGTCAGGCCTCATGAGTCTTACAGATACGACAAGGTCCTTCATCTCTCCGCCGTAAGCTCCGGCGTTCATGAACACTGCGCCGCCTATGCTTCCCGGTATCCCGCTTGCGAATTCAAATCCCGCAAGGCCGCGCTCTGTAAGAAATGTGCTGACGGACGACAGCAGTTTTGCCGCGCCTGCTCTTACCAGCGTATACTCACCATTCTCTCCGGCATTTTCCTGCTCGACTAATACTGAAGAGAAATCCCCGCCGAGCTTAATGAAGATCCCGGGATATCCCTCGTCTGCAACGAGGAAGTTCGAGCCGTTTCCTATGAGCATGTACTCGAGATCCGGCTCTGCCGCGCATATGCGCAGCACCGCTGCAAGCTCCTCTTCATTTTCCGGTGTGACCAGCGCTCCTGCCGGCCCGCCTATGCGGAATGAAGTGTGCGAGGACATAGGTTCGTTCTCATGGATCAGTTCTTCCGGAACCACCTGTCTTATCTTTTCAAGTGCTGATTTCAGTGCTGTATTCTTATCCATGACATCTGTCATTGTCTGTTGTTCTCCTTATCTGAGGACCTTGCCGGCTGATCTTGTCTGTCAGTGCCGGAAGACCGCTCATTATCGTATATGAATTTTTTCTTGCGTTCAGGGTCTTTGATGGTCTTCCTGAAAGCGTCAAACAGTGATTTCTGTTTTTTCTTGTCATGATCAAGTTCTACTTCATCGTCCTCAAGTCCGTATGGTTCAAGGCTGAAGTAATAAGCCGTCGTCGTATCTTTCTCTTTGTGCTTGAGTCTTGCAGTCGTTATCTTGTCTATGTATCTGTAGATCACGGCGAAGACCGGGACCCCGAGTGCCATGCCCGCAAATCCGAACAGGCCGCCGCCTATGAGAACGGACATCAGTACCCAGAAGCTGCTTATGCCGATAGCATTGCCCACGATCTTAGGTCCTATGATATTGCCGTCGATCTGCTGGATTATGAGGATGATGATCACGAAATAAAATGCATATATCGGTCTCTCCAGCATCAGGATGAATACCGACGGGATCGCTCCAATGAATGGTCCGAAGAAAGGTATCACATTGGTGATGCCTACGATCACGCTTATCATAATGGCAAAAGGTATATTGCATATAGTCAGTACTATGAAAGTAAGCACACCTATGATGAAGGAGTCGATGATACGGCCTACAATGAATCCGATGAAGGTCTCGTTCACAATGCTTGCGAACTCATACAGTGCAGCCTTTCGCTTCTGCCCGCATGTCGCATTGACGATCTTACGCATGATCGCAAACAGTCTCTCCTTGTAGTTGAGGAGGTATACCATGATCAGGAGGCCGACGAATGCATTTGCAACATAACTGACTGCGGTCATTACACCGTTGGAGACCATTGTAGCTATGCTTACCGCGTCACCTGAAAGGATATGCTTCTGCACCCATGTAAGGATCTCACTGTTTCCCGCATTGGCGATGTTATCCACCCATGTGGCTATCAGCGGGAAGTGAGCCAGATGCACTTTACACCAGTCTGACAGTGCATCAAGCCTCTGCGGCATGGTATTGATGAGGTTGATCGCACTCTCAACGACTTGCGGTACTACAAAATATACGAACAGGCCGACGAGGCCGACTACTATGACGACACATACGAAGGAAGCAAACGCTCTTGCGGCGATGAGTATCCTGCGCTTTTCGGCTTTATCCACTTCCCTTTCGGAATCATCGCTGACTATCATGGCACCGATGGAGAAGCCCTTGCGTTTTGCCCCTTTCAGCATCCTCCTGTAGCTGCGCTTGACGCATGCGTTGTAGACCGGGCAGAGTATGAATGCAAAAATGCCTCCTATCAGCACCGGCGCCATGGTCTTGCCAAGCGTCTCGAAGCCTACCGAAAAGTGTGTGTTCGTGACCCAGTTGTGGAACATTATCAGAATGCCGCCGCAGATCAGAACTGTGACTCCTGCTCTGAAATACGGACTTTCTCTGAACTTCCTGAACATCAGCCTGTAACCTCCGTTATCCTGACGGCAGTCTTTATGCTGCCATATTTATCTATTTGAATCATACCACACCGAGGTGGGGGTTTACCACCGCGCACACAGCATTATCTTGTCAAAAGCACTCTCCCTTCCCGGGAAAACGCTGCTGTTTTTCAATAAAAAAGCGCAAACCCGTGAAGATTTGCGCCTGTATGTCATTTCTGAAATATCCGTCGCTCTATTTGTCCTTGGATTTTGCCAGAAGTGCTGCTCCGTATGCTCCGGCATATCTTCCGAGAGGCATAGCAGTAACGGTCTTTCCGAGCTTCTTGCTGAGAAGGGATGCGAAGAATTCGTTATTGCTGAATCCGCCGGTGATGATGACAGTATCCTGTATCTCTTTCCTCTGTACAAGAGTAGCGACCTTGAGTGCGACCGAGTCGATGACGCCGGCAGCAAGGTCTTCACGGCTTCTGCCTTCACCCATGTAGTTTATGACTTCGGATTCTGCAAATACTGTACAGAGTGAACTGATGGATATAGGATCACCGATCTCTGCAAGCTCGAACAGCTCCTCGATCGTGAGCCCCAGCCTGTTGGCCATGACCTCGATGAATTTGCCCGTACCTGCAGCGCACTTGTCGTTCATCAGAAAGTCGACCGGCTTGCCTCCGACTACATTGATATACTTGGTATCCTGTCCGCCGATGTCTATGATAGTGCAGTCGCGTCCGATCATTTCATATCCGCCTCTTCCGTGGCAGCTGATCTCAGTGATCACATGATCTGCATAGTCGACGCTGATCCTTCCGTATCCTGTTGCAACGATAGCGGAGTCGTTTATCTCGCCGTATCTCTTCTCAAGGTCCTCCTTGATGATCCCGGCTGTGATCTTGCTGTTCCAGCCTGTAGGAAGAACCTCATATACAGGCTCCTTACCCTCTTCAAGAACACATACCTTAGATGCAGTTGATCCGATGTCGATTCCGATGTATTTTTTAGCCATATTTGTGCCTCGTGTTATCAAATGTGTTGTTCAGTCCGTCGATCGAAAGATAGTTGAGATGATCTGTCTCAGCTATCTCTTTGATCTGTTCTACGTCTTCTCCGTGTATCAGAAGAGAGACTCCGCAGCACACGCTGAGTTCTCTCGGGGTCGGGCTTATCTGCGCATATATCGAGCGCTTCTTGAGCGTGCGGTACATGGCAGTTGCGTCCGTATGATTCTG